>NZ_CEYNTP010000299.1:0-2953 GCF_982873095.1 Lentiprolixibacter sp.
CGTTGGTGACATCTCCATCCCCATTCAGATCCTCCTGTATGGAAGGGATGCCATCATTGTCGTAGTCTGTATCTTCAACGTACAAGCCCACTTCTACTTTAAAGATCAAGGGCGAATATTGTGGTACTCCCTGAACATTTGCGCTAAAATAGGCCAGGCCGGAAGGCAGGAACATTGCCCCAACACCGGCATTGCTAATCTCTGTGGTTCCGTCAGGGTTGACAACGATTCCGTCTCCTACCTTAAAATTGGAAATGGCCTCCCTGTACCCTTTCAAAAAAAATGGCAGGTATTGCCAGGTATGTGTGGAAGTAGCGTCAAAAATCCCTCCGTTTAGCAGGCTACCTTCGTATCGAACAAAAGTAGAATCTGCCTTTGTAGGTATCCCCCCTACCCCTTCGCGGGCGATGAGGTAATACATGGTATGGTTAACCACCTCATCATTCTCCAGGTTAAAGTCTTCAGAAGAAACCGGGATGGTAATGGACTGTAATTCCGGCCGGTCAATCAATGGGGTTTTGCTGGCATTATCCCCGGCGATAGTATCCAGAACCACCCTGAAATCAAAGTCTGCTGGCGGGTTTTCAAATTCTTCGTAGTTGTAAAAGTGGGTTTGCAGGTATTCCAGAAGTGCAGCAGCATCCTCGTCCACTACTTCGCTCAATCTTCTTGGCGGAATCACCTCGAAGTCTGCATTATCATCATTTCCACACGAAAAGAAGAGGGAAAAAATCCCAAGGAAGATCACTGTTTTCAATACCCGCATCGCAATTCTTTTAGGTGCCGCAAGATACAATTTTCCCCTATTTTTGCAGAGGTCCTTAACAAACATTTTATTCAGGCATGCGGATTGACAAATACTTGTGGTGCACGCGATATTTCAAAACACGAAACATGGCAACAGTAGCCTGCCAGAAAGGTCAGGTACGTATCAACGGGCAAGTGGTGAAACCCTCCCGGGACGTGTATCCCATGGACACCATTGTTGTTCGGAAGAACCAGATCGATTACCATATGGAAGTAATAGGCACCCCGGATAGCCGGGTAGGCGCTAAACTGGTTGACCTGTACCGCAAGGACACAACGCCTGAAGAAAACCTTGAGGTGAATGATTTGCTTAAATACTCTAAAGATTATTACCGCAAGAAAGGTACTGGCCGGCCCACCAAGAAAGACCGGCGGGATATAGAAGATTACCTCGATGAAGTTTGATAAAGCCTATTGGGAATCGCGCTACCGGGAAAGGGCCATGGGTTGGGATATCGGGTATATCTCTACTCCCCTTAAAGCGTACATCGATCAGCTACAGGATCCCTCAATAAAGATATTGGTGCCGGGTGCTGGACAAGGATATGAAGCCATTTACCTGCACAAACAGGGATTCCGCAATACCTATGTAGTGGATATCGCCTCACTCCCCTTGCAGCATATTAAGGAAGAATGCCCGGAATTTCCCAAAGGCCAACTTCTGGAAACTGATTTCTTTGCATTGTCTGAAGGAGGATTCGACCTTATTCTCGAACAAACCTTCTTCTGTGCCCTGGACCCGGTTTTACGACCCCAATATGTGGAAAAAATGAGCGAGATCCTCAGGCCGGGAGGTATTTTGGCCGGACTTCTATTTGATTTTCCGCTCACTTCAAGCGGACCTCCTTTTGGGGGAAGCCTGGAGGAATACATGGAGCTTTTCCAGGGAAAATTCAAGATACACCGTCTGGAGCGTGCGCATAATTCCATTCCACCAAGGCAGGGAAAGGAACTCTTTTTTATCTTTGAGAAATAAAGCACATGCCATGACCAATCGCATATTGTCACACCAGCAAATCCAGCATAAGATCAGGCGAATCGCCTACCAGATTTACGAATCCAATGTGGAAGAGGAGAAAATCATCCTGGCTGGCATAGCAGGCGGCGGACTGGAATTTGCCAAAAAGTTACAGCGTGTGCTGAAAAAGATCACCGACGCTGAAATTGTACTCTGCAAGGTAACCATGGACAAAAAGGACCCGCTGGGCAGCGAGGTCCGCACTTCCATTCCTGAAGAAGCCTATGCTAACCAATCCGTTGTACTGGTAGACGATGTGTTGAACTCTGGCACTACCCTGATCTACGGGGTGAACCATTTCCTGAAAACCCGCCTGAAAAGGTTGAAAACAGCGGTGCTCGTGAACCGTAACCACAAAAAGTATCCTGTAAAGGCAGATTTTAAGGGCATCTCACTCTCCACCTCCCTTCAGGAACATGTGGAGGTAACCTTTGAGGCCAGGAATGACGGGGTATACCTAGACTAGGCCCTGGATTTCTTTAACTAACTCCGCTGCACTTTTCTCATTGGCATTGAGGACAAAGGGCGCCTGTTCGTAAAACGGACTGCGTTCAAAGAGGTGCTTCCCGATAAATTCAGGTAACTCTTCATCCGGGACATGGCTGATCAGCGGGCGGTTTGCTTTTTCCGGAATCAGCCTAATAACCAGGGAAGGTATATTCATTTTCAAATAAAAAACCGCAGGGGTCACTTGAAGGATGGCAGACATGTTTCCGCTGTAACAGGGAGTGCCGCCTCCAAGGGCCAGTATAAAGGAATCAGGGGATGCCAGTAAATCAAGGAGTATGTTGTGTTCCAGCTTTCTGAAATGGATTTCTCCTTTCTCTGAAAAAATCTGCGGAATGGTGGTTGCCTCCTGTTGTTCTATAACGGCATCCAGGTCGAGGAATGGAATACCAAGCTGTTCACCGAGCAGCCGTCCTACCGTTGATTTTCCGCTTCCCATATAGCCCAGGAGGATAACTTTCATATCAGGCTTTTGACAAAAATGAAGTAAAAAGGAAGGAATTCAAAGAAAAGCGCAATTTATGTTTTATTTAAGGTTGAAAAATAAATTATTGATATTATATTTGCAGCCTCTATGCGCAACCAGCATAGCTGGAGACCTGGTAGCTCAGTTGGTCGAGC
>NZ_CEYNTP010000300.1:0-2940 GCF_982873095.1 Lentiprolixibacter sp.
CCCCAGAAACGGGACCTGGAGAGGTTCCAGTCATTTGCATTGGCCAACCAGTTACCGAACCGTCCTTCTCCGGTAGCCTTAGGCTTCCAGTTGATGGTCTGGTTTAAGTCGTACATCCGGTCTTTGACCTCAGTAACCTTTATGAACCATGAATCCAGGGGATAGTATAATATCGGCTTGTCTGTACGCCAGCAATTGGGATAGGGGTGTTTGTATTTTTCTACCTTAAATGCCTTGTTTTCTTCTTTTAGCTTGATGGCCAGTTCCACATCCACAGACCGCTCAGGAGCTTCTCCACTCGGGTAATATTCGTTTTTCACGTATTTACCCCCATGTTCTTTCATTTCCGGTCGGAACCTGCCCTGCAAATCTACCAGGGGTACCGGGTTGTCATTCTCATCCAACACCAGCATAGGGGGTACGGGTGGAGTAGCTTTCTGGGCCACCATCATATCATCTGCACCAAAAGTGGGTGCGGTATGTACGATCCCGGTCCCGTCCTCTGTAGTGACAAAGTCTCCGCTGATCACGCGGAAAGCATTGCCTGCATCCTTGTAGGGCAGTGTATAGGGGAGGAGCTGTTCATAGCGTATCCCCAGTAATTCTTTCCCTTTAAAAGACTCAAGAACCATGTACGGGATCTTTTTGTCCCCTTCCTGGAAATTTTCGAGTACATGGGTGTCCTCAGTTGCCTCGAATCGCCCGGAGAATTGTGTGGTTACCAGGTTTTTGGCCAGGATGACCATAATAGGCTCGAAGGTGTACTGGTTATAGGTCCTTACCAGGACGTAGTCTATTTTTTCACCAACGGTGAGAGCGGTATTGGAGGGTAGGGTCCAGGGCGTTGTGGTCCAGGCCAGAAGGTAAACCGGGACCCCGTAATTCGCCAGGAAGTCTGGCAGAGTTTCCTTGATGGCCCTGAACTGGGCCGTTACGGTAGTGTCCGTAGTATCCTGATATGTGCCTGGCTGGTTGAGTTCATGTGAACTCAGTCCCGTTCCTGCTTTGGGGGAGTATGGCTGTATGGTGTAGCCTTTGTAGAGCAGGCCCTTGTCATAAATGTCCTTAAGCAACCACCATACGGTTTCCATGTACTTGGATTTGTAGGTGATATATGCATCATCCATATCTACCCAGTAACCTATCTTCTCGGTCATGGAATTCCAGGCATCTGTATAGCGCATTACCGCCTTCTTGCAGGCCGCATTATATTCCTCAATTGTAATTTTTTTTCCGATGTCTTCCTTGGTAATCCCAAGTTCTTTCTCCACACCGAGCTCTACAGGCAGTCCGTGGGTATCCCATCCTGCTTTTCGCTTCACCTGGTACCCTTTCATGGTCTTATATCGTGGGAAAATGTCCTTTATGGTCCTTGGAACGACGTGGTGGATCCCCGGCATTCCATTAGCCGAAGGAGGCCCTTCATAAAAGACATAGCTGGGCTGGCCTTCCCTTGAAGTGATGCTCTTTTCAAATATCTGATGGGCTTTCCAAAATGCGAGTACCTCTTCTCCCAATTTTGGCAAATTCAACCCTTTGTATTCGGCAAACTTCATACAATTAAATTCCTGTAGCGAATTAAGGCTGCAAAAATAGTGAATTTCGACGGATTTTTTGACCTAATTTTATATTCCCCCCAGCCCGGATACCCCATATACAGGGTATAAACCCAAATCGGTTCGGAAGCTGTTGAAACTGAAACTGATAATCCCGCCCGCAGGCTCCTTTAAGAACTCTTCAGTTGCTTAAAGTTTATAGCTAATCCCAGCCACGATATTGAAGCCCGGCCCCACTATGCCTGAAGAATATGTCCTGTACCGCTGATTGGTAATATTTTCAAGGATAAGGCTGGTTGTGAGTGCCTCTGTTAACTGGAACTGCGACCGGAAATTGAGCGTATACCAGGAAGGAGAATACGGGTTGCCATCGGCATCAGAAGCATAGATAAAGGGTTTATTCCGTTCTGTGATGGCCAGGTCCTGAAATGGAATTTCCCCGTTGTAGTTGAGAAAGAAATCGGCTGTAAGCCGCTGATTGCGCCAAATAAGATGGATGTCCCCAAAAGTAGGTGCCACATGACGGGCTGCGGTTTCCACCCCATCCTGGTCTTCTTCGGTCCCCTCGGTGAGGGTGAGATTTGCCGCCACAGACCAATGGTCATTGAAGAACGCCTCCATCCCCAGCTCAAGACCATACACGTAAGCCTTTGCGGCGTTCTGCATGGCCTGCACCCTGCTGAGTTGGCCATTGTAAATGATTTCAGGTTCCCCTTCAAACAAATAATCGCGCCGCACCAGGGCATCGACGAGATAGGTATAGTAGGCCGCCCCTTTAAGGACCAGTTTGTCCTTAAAATTCTTCCGAATCCCCAATTCCCCGTTGTAGGCATATTCCGGTTCCAAATCCGGATTGGGAACAACAACAGCTCCGGGCTCAGAATCAAAAACCTTACCCACATCATCGATATTGGGCGACCTGAAGCCTGTTGATCCATTCAGGGTTATCTGCAGGTCAGCCTTGGGAAACCAGCTGAAACCCAAACTCCCCGTGAACGCCCCATTGCTCAGAGCGGCTTTATCAAAGGGAAAAGGATAAAAGGTTGTATCAAAATCTGCCCGTGTCCAGACATGGCTGTAACGCATTCCGGCCAGAAAGGTAAAGTTGGGTTTTAATTTGTACTCACCGTTCACATAGCCCGCCAGGGTTTGCCACCTCGACCCATCCGGGTAACGCGTGGGTGCTGCCTCAATGGTTCTATTTCCAATATCGGTCTGTTTTCCAGAAGAAGCCACCTGATTGAATACATATTCAATACCGTAATACAACCTGAGGTCCCCTATCCGTTTATTCTCAAAATCCAAATTTGTGGAAAAGGCGTCAACCTGTTCCCGCGTAGTATATCGCAATGGGTCACCAAAGCTGCGTTCATTCCTGCTTTCC
>NZ_CEYNTP010000301.1:0-2933 GCF_982873095.1 Lentiprolixibacter sp.
TTTCTGCACTTAAAGCGGCATCTTCACCGAAAGTTCCATTGATCCTTCCCCAGCGAGGTTCTGTAGCCAGATCCGCCATGGGATGCAGGGCCACGGTAATCCCAACCGCCCGGTATTCCTGTCGGGCAATATCGCCAAATTGACGTACAAGAAGGGTATCGCGTGTTGCAGCAAGTCCGAGAGAAGTAGGCCACTGGGAAAATGCCGGGGTATATAAGGCAGCCCCGGGATTAGTTTCGGTACCATGCCTGGGATCTGTGGCAATGGTGATCGGAATTCCCAACCGGGTGCGTTCGGCCATTCTTTGAATGGTATTGTTGTACTTGGCCATAAGGTCGGCATCGAGAGAAGCCAGGATATTAAAACTGTTCATTTTTTTTCTGGCGATCATTTCTGAGTTGGAAGGAAGGAACATAGAGGATGCCGTGACAATGATGTCTGTGGATAATACCGGCGTTTCCATAGGTTGACCTTTTGGAGTGGTACCGATCATGTTTACAAACAAGGTGCCCGCCTTTTCTTCCAGGTTCATCTTGGAGAGCAGGTCTTCTACCCGGGCTTCCAGTGGGGCAGCAGTATCTTCGTACACATCCATTTTCCCATTCTTGTTCAGGTCCCGGAAGGTCTTTCCATTAGCAGTAAGGGTAGGGGCTTCGGGGCCCAGGAGGTCCATGTTGCGGTTGGAAGCTATTTTGGCTTTGAAGTAGATGAAGAGGAAACCAATTACAACCAGTGCCAGCAGTCCGAGAACCAGGTATTTAAGGATGCGTAAAAATTTTTTCATGGAAATAAGCTAAAGAAATTAAGGATTAAAGATACTTAAAAGAAAAGCTTAAAATTAGGAGATTGACAATTTATACAGCTCAGAATTATGAGCTTTTCAATTCCCTGACGGAAATCATTCTCAGTGATAAGCGGAGAGGGGATAAATGATTAAATTTGTGCCCTAATTAAGACAGCTCCAAATACGGTGGGAAGAAAATACGTTTTTGATTTTGACAGTACGCTGACACGGGTGGAGGCACTCGACGTTTTGGCGGAAATGACATTGCAGGGCCGGTTAGACCGGGATAAAATTATTGCTGAAATTCAACACATTACGAATCTTGGTATCGATGGTGAGATATCATTTACAGAATCCCTGGAACGCCGTATTCAATTGCTCAAAGCTCACAAAGAACATTTGAAACCCCTGGTGGAGGAATTGCGGGAAAAGATCTCGAAATCTATTGCTTCCAACCGGGAATTTTTTTAAAAATTTTCCGAGGATATCTATGTGATTTCCTGCGGGTTTAAAGAATTTATCGACCCTATAGTAGCGGAGTACAATATCCCCTCAGACCGGGTATATGCCAATACCTTTGAATTCGATAAGGAAGGTAATATCATTGGTTTTGACGAAACCAATGTACTCGCCACTCATAATGGCAAAATTGAGTGCCTGAAGCAGCTTGACCTGGAGGGCGAGGTGCAGGTTATAGGGGATGGATATAGTGATTACGTGATGCGGGAGGCAGGGATAGCACACAAATTTTTCGCATACACTGAGAATGTACACCGGGAAAAGGCAGCCAGCAACGCTGACCATGTGGCGCCTAACCTGGATGAATTCCTGTTTGTTAACGACCTTCCCAGGAGCCTCTCCTATCCAAAAAACCGCATAAAGATCCTGCTGCTTGAAAATGTCCATCCCGTGGCTTTTGACAACCTCTCTGAGGACGGCTTTGCGGTAGAGCTGGTAGATCGCAGCCTTACCGAGGAAGAGCTGATCGAAAAGATAAAAGGGGTACATGTGCTGGGGATCAGGTCCAAGACTCAGATCACCCCTAAGGTGCTGGAGGCCGCCAACAAATTACTGGTGATCGGTGCGTTTTGTATCGGCACCAAACAAATCGACCTTGATGGTTGTAAAAAGAAAGGGGTTATTGTTTTCAATGCTCCTTACAGCAATACCCGTTCTGTGGTAGAACTGGCCCTGGGCCAGATCATAATGCTTATGCGTTTCGTTTTCCCAAGGAACAAGGAAATTCACGAGGGGACCTGGAACAAGACTGCCACCAATGCCCATGAGGTGCGTGGTAAGAACCTGGGTATAGTGGGTTACGGAAATATAGGCAAGCAATTGTCTGTCCTTGCTGAAGCCCTGGGAATGCGTGTGTATTACTACGATATCGAAGACCGGCTTGCGCTGGGGAATGCCATTAGATGTGAAACCCTTGAGGATCTGCTGAATGTTTCTGATGTGGTTTCTTTACATATTGATGACAATCCCTCCAATAAAAACTTCATCGGAAAACGGGAACTGGCTCAAATGAGACCGGGTGCTTACCTGATCAATTTGTCGCGAGGGTTTGTGGTGAATATCCCTGACCTGGAGGAAGCCCTGAAATCCAAAAAACTTGCGGGTGCAGCGATCGATGTATATCCCACAGAGCCTCGTAAAAACGGACCTTTTAAGAGTGAACTACAAAGGCTAGACAATGTGATCCTCACGCCGCACATAGGAGGGAGCACGGAGGAGGCCCAACGTAATATTGCCGATTTTGTACCCAACAAGATCATGGATTATATCAATTCAGGGAATACCACGGATGCCGTTAACTTCCCGAATATCAGACTTCCCAAACAAATCAACGCCCATAGGTTCCTGCACATTCATGAAAATGTACCCGGGATTATGGCAAAGATCAACGAAGTACTCGCCCAATACGATATGAACATCACAGGGCAGTACCTGTCTACCGATAACGAAGTTGGATATGTAATCACGGACCTCGACAAGGACTATAATAAAGAAGTTATCAAGGCGCTCAGGCAGGTGGAACACACGATTAAGTTTCGGGTACTCTATTAATCCTACCTAACAGAGATCTGCCCAGGATTAGATGAGTGTTCTTTACTGGTGGTGATAAGGTTCGTTCCTCAATATACTA
>NZ_CEYNTP010000302.1:0-2864 GCF_982873095.1 Lentiprolixibacter sp.
CCATCGTAGGACTCTTGAAATCCATGGATATCGAAGTAGAGAATTATGGAACGGATGCCAGCGATAGTGTGGATTATCCGGATTTTATTCATCCTGTCGCACGGGATATTGATGAGAACAAGGCGGATCTCGGCATAATTATATGTGGCAGCGGAAACGGGGCCGCCATGACCGCAAACAAGCATCAGAAAGTAAGGGCTGCCCTTTGCTGGAATAAGGAGATCACTTCCCTTGCCAGGGAACACAACGATGCGAATATACTGAGCCTCCCTGCACGCTACCTTTCCCTACCACAGGCACTGGAAATGGTACAGACCTTTATCAACACTCCTTTTGAAGGGGGAAGGCACGAACGAAGAGTGGAAAAAATCCCCTGCTCCTAATTATATATGCATCAGCATCACGGACATAACCACGAACATGCCCACCCTGATCTGAAGGGGAGGAACCTGTTCATATCCATTTTACTGAACATCCTGATAACGGTCTCCCAGGTCATAGGGGGGATAATTTCAGGAAGTTTGGCGCTGTTGTCTGATGCGCTCCACAATTTTAGTGATGTTCTGTCTTTACTGATCAGCTACATCGCCACCTTACTCGCTAAAAAAGAAGCTTCTGCAAATAAGACATTCGGGTACAAACGCGCTGAGATAATAGCCGCTTTCGTCAATAGTGCAACCCTTATCGTAGTGGCCATTATCCTGATCATCGAAGCGGTGGAACGCTTCATGGAACCCCAGCCCATCGGATATAACCTGGTGATATGGTTGTCTCTGCTTGGCATATTGGCTAACGGTTTTAGTGTTTTATTGATAAAAAAAGATGCGGACCGGAACATGAACATGCGTTCTGCCTACCTGCATTTACTTACAGACATGATGGCTTCGGTTGCTGTGTTGGTGGGTGGATTGCTGATGAAATTCTACGGGGTGTTCTGGATCGATCCACTGCTTACGATACTCATCGCCCTGTACCTGATCTATATGGGGTATGACTTACTAAAAGCTTCTACACGGGTGCTGATGTTGTTTACACCAGAAACTATTGAGGTGCAAAAGATTGTTGAGGCCATATCTCAAATTCCCAGGATCAAAAACGTACACCATGTACATATCTGGCAATTGAATGAAGATGAGGTGCACCTGGAAGCCCATATCGATTTTACCGAAGACATCAACCTCTCTGAATTTGACCTTATCCTGGACAAGATCGAGGAAGAGGTCTACCACAAATTCGGGATCAACCATGTGAACATACAGCCCGAATTCGGGAAATGTGACAGTAAAAAACTGATAGTACAGGATTAAGGCATGCAGGTTTTTACAAAATCATTTGATGAACTCAGCCGGGAAGAACTCTACCAGCTACTGCAATTACGGAGCGAGGTATTTATTGTGGAGCAGGAATGCGCCTACCAGGATGTGGATGGCAAAGATGATATCGCCCTGCATGTTCTCGGGTATAAGGGTGAAGAACTGGTTGCCTATACCCGATTTTTTCCTCCCGGGGTATATGACGCTTCGGCCCGAATCGGAAGGGTAGTGGTGCGCGACGCATACCGGGGCAGGGGTTTAGGTGTTGATATCATGATGGCTACCATGGAGGCGGTTAAAAAATACTGCCAGACGGACAATATGAGCTTATCTGCCCAGACCTATCTGATCCGATTTTACCGGGATCTGGGCTTTAAAGAGACCGGTGAGGAATACCTGGAAGACGGGATCCCGCATGTATTGATGGTTAAGTCTGGATCAGAGGGTAGAGTAATCATCTGAAGATCCCATGGGATCAGGATGGAAAATATTTCCTCAGTATATTTTTTACGCTGACATAATAGGAACGCCCAAAGAGGTTCAGGTGGACGAGCAGGTAATACAATTGATAGATATCGGTCCGTTCATGCTCATTGGGAAACACCGTTCCCTGTGAGGCGTAGCCTTCGTAAAACTCAGGGCCAAACCCACCAAACAAACGGCTCATGGCCAGGTCCACTGCCGGGTCCCCGAAATACACAGCGGGATCGATCAGGTAAGGCTCTCCGGCAGAAGAGATCAGGTAGTTTCCGCTCCACAGATCCCCATGCAGCAAGCCGGGTTGCTCCCGTTGGAGATAAGGCCGCAGTTTTTCCATGAGTTCCGACACTTCTGGCACCTCTGCATGCTGCAGCCTGTTACGGGACAAGGCCAATTTAAACTGGGGCATCAGCCTTTCATTTACATAAAAGGACAACCAGGAAGAATGCTGTTTGTTGGATTGGGGCAGGCTGCCGATATAATTGTCAGAAGTATAGCCAAAAGCGCTGTCCGTATTCTGGTGCATACAGGCCAGTTGTTCCCCCAGCAAGCGCATTTCATCTGCAGAAGGGGATTTACTTGCTATAAATTCCATCCCTAAGCAGGCCTCATCAACTAATTCCTGGCAAAAGAATACCTTGGGGGCTTTGACCGTGCCGGTAGTTCGGATATGGTCCAGGCCCGCTTTTTCTGCCCGCAGCATGGACAGCCCGGCATTCCCTGACATGAACTTGCAAAACAGCCGGTCTTCAGCAGTTTCCAGTAGGTAGGCACGGGCAATATCACCGCCAGAAACAGCCTGCCAGCTCAGGATGCGCGTTCCCAAAACCTGTTCCAGCCTGTCCTTGGATTCCGTTCGCATTACAAGGGAAATATCTGATGGGTGCGGGCCACCTGAAATCCATTTTTTACCACCTCTTTGCTAGCAGCGCTCTCCGGATCCAACAAGGGGTTGGTATGGTTGAAATGTATAAAGTGGACCTTGGCTTTTTCTTCGGTAGGCAATGCCTCGAACAACGCCATACTCTCAATTACAAAAGGGTGGGGGATCTCCTTTATGTCGCGGTTGTT
>NZ_CEYNTP010000303.1:0-2858 GCF_982873095.1 Lentiprolixibacter sp.
GGTCCCTGTGGTCCCTGAGGTCCTTCTGGCCCAACAGCGCCATCAACACCATCAGCTCCTGGTAATCCTTGCGGCCCTTGTGGCCCTTCTGGTCCTTGTGGCCCTTGTGGCCCAACAGCACCATCTGCGCCATCAGCTCCGTCAGCTCCTGGTAATCCTTGTGGCCCCTGTGGTCCTTCTGGTCCTGCCGGTCCTTGTGGTCCTTGCGCACCATCAACACCATCTGCACCAGCGGGTCCTTGTGGGCCGGGAGGTCCTGTTAAGTCACGGGATGTAAAACTTGTCCCATCAGAATAGAAAATGGTAAAGGTACCATTGCCGTTATCCTGGAAACTAAATGTACCTCCCCCGGATCCATTTCCCAGGGAAAGCCACTGTGTTCCATTATAGTAGTGAATGCTTTGAGAGTCCGTATTATACACCAAAGCCCCGTTAAGGGGTTGGATACTTTGCATTTGGGTATCGGTAACCCGGGTAAGTACAAATGCTTTGGTGGTACTTTCGAGCTCAATTATCGATGCCGCATCGATACGGTTGGGGTTGGCCCCGATTTTAACCTGTCCGATGACCAGTTGGGCACAGAGAAGTAGCAGCACAACTGCCAATCTTCGAAAGTTCATATCATTAGGATTTGGGCGAATGCTATTAAACAACGGTAAATTTAAGGCTCACACATCGCGCGTGCCCGAATTTGTTGTGAAGTGGCCAGAAAGTGTTGTGAAATCAAGATCACCTGCCGAACACCTTAGTTTTCGGTAGTTTATCGACCTACATAGTACAAGAAAAAAAGGTGAAATTCCTGGCCATCATTCTGCCTGCAGGTAGAAATAACCCTGATATTGTTTGTTCAGATCCTTGAGGTCCAAAAGATAAAAATAAACGCCTTCTGGTAAGGGGCCTTTATCCGGAAATGGATTTTGGTTGCTGTACCCCTTAAATTCATTTTTGTAATTCGTCTTTGCAAAAACCAGTAGTCCAGCTCGGTTGAAAATTCGTAAGTCGTTATTAGGTGATTGTTCGATGATCTTTAAGACAAAACTGTCATTTATCCCATCACCATTTGGAGTAATGGCGTA
Source organism: Lentiprolixibacter sp. (assembly GCF_982873095.1). NCBI lineage: Bacteria > Pseudomonadati > Bacteroidota > Flavobacteriia > Flavobacteriales > Flavobacteriaceae > Lentiprolixibacter > Lentiprolixibacter sp. Next base: position 1,077 of record NZ_CEYNTP010000303.1, read on the forward strand.
ATTCCCCGGTTCATCCTTATCAAAATCATTTAAAAATCCAAAAGTGAAAATTTCATAGTCATTGGCGTTAAAGATCTGAGACATGACCGATCCTTCTCCCATATCCCCTTCTAGTTTGGAATTTCCCAGATTTTCCCAGGTTTTCCGGACTTTGGACCAGCCGGCAACCGTTATATTTTCAATATCATCTGTATAAAATTCCATATTGGATTGGGCATTCCAGCTGAGGCTTAGTAAAACCCTCCCGGAAGTATTAAGGTTCCAAAATTCCTGTGGACAAATAGCAGAAAGTTCCGTGTTTATTTTACGGGTATCGAATGAACTGGCAAAACTTTTGGGATTGTCTGGATTTTCCAGATGATAAGCACATTTAGCGAGGAAAACCTCATCCACGAATTGGATGGTAAGCGGCCTGAGCATATCGGAATCTCCAACTGGAAACTCAAATGATTTTTGACCGTCTACCGCGGCACGGCCGTTGATTTTTGTAAGTTCTGAAACGCCATTAAAACCACTTTTTTCCAGGAACTTTACATCAATATTTTTGCGTTTTTTGTCGGTTAGAATATCTCCATATATGAAATTTAATTCCTCAGTTATTTCTATGGATATGTCGAGGTTTAGACCATTTTCGACGCCCAGTTCAAGCTCGTGAAAGGACGGACTAAAAGCCCCGCCGATCTCTAGGGTTTCCGTAGGGTGATAGAAGCCGATAAGCCCCTGGTTATTGTCAAAGCCACTATAGTTCGCGAAATCCGTATGAAATCCTAAGGATCCGTTTTGGTGCAGTTGGAGATTACCATAGTTGTGGATGCCCGACTGGCACAGCGCGTACTGTCCAAAACACATCAGGATCAATATGCAATATCTTGGATTCATTTAATGCTGTATATTAATTTGCTGCCAATCTTCACCATCACTCTGTAGCCATAGGATTTTATTCTTTTTCAAATCATCCATTGACATTCCCTTATTACAGATGTAATCAGTTGATGTTTTGTTATTTCCGGAACTTATGTTTTTAAGGATATATAGCCTACCCGGACAGGATGATGCCGGAGGTAGGGTTATGGTAAGGTTTTTTTGTTTCATTACTATGGTGTAATCATTTTCATTCAGTGTTGTATTTGATGTTACTATTCTGATTGGAAATGCCACAGTGCCGGCAATATCCACAGTTGAGGTAGGCGATTCCTCATTAAAACCAATTTGACCATTAATAAAGCTAAGGCTCTGATTATTAACGTCATATGTTCTTGGTTCACCATTTTGAACCAGATCCTGAGATCCAAAATTTTCGCCTTGAGGTCCTTGAGGTCCTTCAGGCCCTTGCAGTCCTTCCGGACCTTGTATGCCTTGTTCACCCTGGTCTCCTTTATCGCCTTTTGGTCCTTGGATTCCTTGTTCACCCTGAGGTCCTTGGATTCCTTGTTCACCCTGAGGTCCTTGTTCACCCTGAGGTCCCTGTTCACCCTGAGGTCCTACTTCACCAGTATCCCCTTTGTCACCTTTTGGACCCTGAGGCCCTTCAGGCCCTTGCGGTCCAACCGCACCGTCTGCACCGGCAGGTCCCTGAGGTCCGGTTTCGCCTTGAGGTCCGACATTACCGGTGTCTCCTTTATCACCTTTCGGTCCTTGCTCTCCTTGAGGTCCCTGAGGTCCTACATCACCAGTGTCACCTTTATCTCCTTTAGGTCCCTGAGGTCCTTCAGGCCCTTGCGGTCCAACAGCGCCATCTGCACCGGCAGGCCCAACGTCACCCTGATCACCTTTGTCACCTTT
>NZ_CEYNTP010000304.1:0-2846 GCF_982873095.1 Lentiprolixibacter sp.
ATCCTTTAAAGGCGTGGTATGATATTGAGTCCACAGGTCATTTAGTCCGTAGGTATTGAAATTGAGCAGTTCCTCCTCCAGCCGTTGGGGGATCACCTGATCGGTATCATTCAGCATATTTACTTTTACATAGTCCTGTCCAAGTTGCCATGCTTCCTCCATTTTCTCCCGGGCATCCGCATATCCGGGATTGATCTCGAGGAGATAATTGAAGTCGTTATACGCCTGCCTGAAATCGGCTTTGAATTTTCCATTTTTCAGGAGGGTATTGGCATTGTCGTACAAATATTCGGAGAGTTGGTCCTGTGCAACCAGGATTTCCTCATCGTAATTGCGGAAATTGAAGGACGCATTCCTGTTTTCTTCCTGTATCCAAAGGGGTAATAGTGGCCGGATGCGTTCCTGCATCTCCTTGATCTGGTTATATCCCTTATAGATAAACTCATAATTGGCCGGGTTCCCCTCTTTTTGCAAGAAGGTAATATGTTCCAGTTCCCGCGCGGTGTACTTGGCAAACGCCTCTTCCAAAAGCAGGACGTAGGGTTGATTCCCTTTTTTTGTTTTGTTTTCAGATAAGTTCTTAATGGCCTTATGCATAGCCTGGGTATAATTACCCGTATTCAGGGCTTCCTGAGTTTTTTTGACGCCACCACAGGCCATCAATATCACCATAAGGCTTCCGAAGAGTAATGTCTTTTTCATGATGTTAAGATTTATGGTTTACAGGCATGAATCCAATCGCCGTGCCAAAATCAGCTGTTTCCATAACGAAAAAGGACATAATATCGTATATGTCCGATGAAATACAACTTTAAACCATAAATCAGGGAAGCGCAGGAAGAAGTTTGGTGCTCACTTCCCCAAATCCAATCCGAACACCGTTTTTTTCGCAATATCCCTTGAAAATCACCGTGTCATTATCCTGAATAGAGGTTCTGGAGCTGCCATCTGCTAGGGTAATGGGTTTAGTTCCCTGCCAGGCCAGTTCCAGCATAGAACCATAACTGTCCGGGGTAGGGCCGGAAATGGTACCGCTGCCCATCATATCCCCGCTATTGATCTTACATCCGTTAACGGTATGGTGGGCGAGCTGCTGTGCCATGGTCCAGTACATATATTTGAAGTTGGACCTTGCCACTGTAGTGGGCTCACTATTCTCTGGATGTATGGCTGCTTCTAGTTGGATATCAAAACTCCGTTTACCTTCCTGTTGCAGGTAGGGCAGTGGAGGGGGGTTCTGAACAGGGCTTTCCGTACGAAAGGGTTCCAGCGCATCAAGGGTAACGATCCAGGGTGAGATGGAAGAAGCAAAGTTTTTTGCCAGGAAGGGACCCAGGGGAACATATTCCCATTTCTGTATGTCCCTTGCACTCCAGTCATTAAATAAGACCAGCCCAAAGATATAGTCTTCTGCTTCCGCTACCGGGATGGCTTCCCCCATTTTGTTGGCATCAGTAGTGATGAATGCCATCTCCAGCTCGAAATCCACCATTTTAGACGGACCGTAAACCGGGGCGTCAGCACCGGCAGGAAGGGTCTGTCCTTTAGGCCTTCTTATTGCTGTGCCGCTCGGGATAATGGTAGAGCTCCGGCCGTGGTATCCTACCGGGATGTGCAGCCAGTTGGGCAATAGCGCTTTTTCCGGGTCACGGAACATGGAGCCAATGTTGGTGGCGTGTTCCTTGCTGGAATAGAAGTCTGTATAATCCCCAACTTGTACGGGCAACTGCATTTCAATCTCGTCAAGAGAGAAGAGAATGATTTTTCGATGGGCCTCATTGTCCCTTAGGCTGGGGTTATTGGAATCAAAGATCTCAATGATCCTGTTCCTTACCAGTCGCCAGGTCTTTTTTCCGTCTGATATGAAATCATTAAGGCTGTCTTGCAAAAATATATCCTCCGTGAGCGGGATGCCCTTAAAATACCCCAATTGATGCAGTGCTCCCAGGTCAATGGCCTGATCGCCGATACGGGTACCTATGGTGATGACATCATCACGCGTCAGGAATACCCCAAAGGGAATATTTTGAATAGGGAAATCAGAATTTTCCGGAACGGGTATCCAGGACTTTTTATCGGGAATACGGGCACTGGCAGACATGGGTATATTGTTAATTGATGTTTAATAAATTCTCGTTCAAATATATTATTTTCTCTGCATTAAATCGGGGCAATTTGTACTTTTACGAACCACATAAAGCAAGAGAATACATGCAACGCGACCATCAGATATTTGACCTTATTAAAGCTGAAAAGCAACGTCAGATCAACGGAATAGAGCTTATCGCTTCGGAAAATTTTACCAGTCCCCAGGTAATGGAGGCGGCTGGGTCTGTCCTAACGAACAAATATGCCGAGGGGTATCCCGGAAAGCGGTACTACGGGGGCTGTGAAGTGGTAGATCAGGTGGAACAACTGGCGATTGACCGGGCAAAAGAATTGTTTGGTGCGGCCTACGCCAATGTACAACCCCATTCCGGATCACAGGCAAATGCGGCGGTGTATATGGCCTGCCTGCAACCCGGGGATAAAATTTTGGGCTTTGACCTGGCACATGGGGGGCACCTAACGCACGGATCTCCTGTAAACTTTTCAGGAAAGTTGTATGATCCCGTGTTTTACGGTGTGGAAAAAGAAACCGGCAGGCTAAATTATGATAAGATTGAAGAGATCGCCTTACGGGAAAAACCCAAGATGATCATCGCCGGGGCTTCGGCTTATTCTCGTGACATGGATTTTAAACGGTTCCGTGAGATCGCCGACAAGGTAGATGCCTTTTTACTGGCTGATATCGCCCACCCGGCAGGCCTCATTGCAAAAGGTATTCTGAATGATCCTGTCCCGCA
>NZ_CEYNTP010000305.1:0-2844 GCF_982873095.1 Lentiprolixibacter sp.
ATCCAGACCGTCTTCGTTAATAATGATCCGGCCTTCATCCTCCTCCCAGGAACCTTTTCCAAGCCCTTCAGGACAGTCAAGGCACTTCAGTTCCCCGTTGTCCTGCATGATCCAGGTGTAGTCAACGATATCGCTGCGATACAAGTCCTGGTCATAACGTGTAGTCCGACCCAAATGCCGTTTGGTATTCTCGTCGAACTGGATAATAGTCCCTTCCGGCAGGTAGACATTTACCCGTACTTCCTGGTCGCGCATTTTGTTGTCTGCGTCGGTGGTCAGGTAGTTGTCCAGCAGGAGGGTATTCCCCTCAGTTACATAGCCATAGGCGATGTTTGATGCACGTTCCCTTGCGTCGTTGAAGGAACTGCCATTGGCATCTTTTCGGACGCGGATCCTGGATAGGCTGTCCTCAGATTTCCTGAGGTCGAAACGGATATTGTCTGAATACAAAATGGGTTCCCCGGATTCATTTTGGGTAAGGAACAAACCTCGGAAGCCATAGGAATCGCGTCCTTCGTACAGGTCGGAATCGTCCATCATCCGAATCTGCAGGGTGTCGCGGTTATCCGTAAAGACCAGCTCTTCCTTTACTGTGGTGCTCCCCGTGTACGCATGGGCGGCCGCCTGTTTGATACCGAGCACCATGATGCCGATAATGGACAGTAACCAAAGTCCCAATAACGAAAACTTGGCGATGTTCCCAATAGATTTCAGGTTGTTCACCAGGATCTTCAGTCCCAGGTACAGCAGGAAGAAGAATGGGATGCCCACTGCGAAGAAGGTGAGTAAGGATACCAGCCATACAGGGGCATCCGTATAGTTCACCATTTCGTAAAAATCCACCCCCGGGATATGGATAATATCGAGAATACCAACAGAGAACAAGCCGATAAAGAGACCGATCAGGGTTGTGGCTCCGATAATGATCAACAGGATACCTATGAATTTCCCGATGACCTTAAAGAAGAACATGATGATCTCGCCCAGGGTATCAAAAAAAGACTTGCCACCGCGTTTTACTTGGTTGCCTACTTCTTCGTAGTCCACGCTCTTTACGCGTTCGGCTACATCATCAAAGCCTTCTTTTACCTTGCGCTCAATATTGCTGATATTCACGGGCTCCCCCCGCATATCCAGTTTTTGTGCTGTTGAGGCCGCTTCAGGAACAAGGATCCACAGCAGGATATAGGCGATAAAGCCGAATCCGGTAAACAGGGCCAGTATTATGAAGATAATACGGATCCATAAGGCATCAAAGCCCAGGTAGTGCTCCAATCCGGCACAAACCCCCCCGATATATTTATTGTCAATGTCCCGGTAGAGCTTTTTGATTTTACCGCTTGCGGCAGTGCTGCTCTTTGGGGCATCTTCAAAGATGTCCTCGTCTACCATGTAGTCTTCGGGCTGACCCATGATCTGGATCACCTCATCCACTTCTTTCATAGTGATTACTTGTCGCTCATTTTCCATTTTTTCATGGAAGAGCTCGGCAATCCGGGCTTCTATATCGGCAATGATCTCATCGCTGCCTGCGGTTCCCGCAAAGGAGCGTTTGATCGCCTCCAGGTACCGCTGTAGTTTATTGAATGCCTTCTCATCAACATGAAAAAGCATATTTGCTAGATTTATGTTTACTGTTTTGTTCATTGTTAGACTTTTTTAGCATTGGTTACCAAATTCACGGCATTTCGAAGTTCGTCCCAGGTAGTGTTGAGTTCCTTCAGGAAGACTTTCCCGGTCTCCGTGAGTCCGTAATATTTCCTCGGGGGGCCTGATGTGGACTCCTCCCAGCGGTAATTGAGTAAGCCTGCATTCTTTAACCTTGTCAGCAGGGGGTATATGGTACCCTCAACTACAAGCATTTTAGCGTCTTTAAGGGCGCCCAGAATCTCAGAGGCATACTTGTCTTCTCCGTCGAGGATAGACAGGATGCAGTATTCCAGAACCCCTTTGCGCATTTGTGCTTTTGTGTTTTCTATGTTCATGATCTCATAATTCTGTTAGATTAACTGTTCGTTTTTCTTTCTGTGTTTTGATTGATGATTAAACTCCATTTGATTTGATTTTGATTGATGATGGTAACAATATTTCTATTTGATAAAACTTATAGTGATGGGGTATTTGAATACCTGCCCCTCGTTGGTTCGTATGGTAGCCAGGATGGTGTAGATGATATTCACTACAAACAGGCTTAACTGGGCGAGGCCCGCAAAGCCGGCTGGCCAGATAAACCGTCCCCAGTTCCAATGGTCGTTGTCAAAATGGAAACTGATCCCGTTAAATTCATTGAAGTCCCGAATGTTCAGGATACCGCCTTCGAAGATGTTGGGCAGGAACCCCAGTAAGAAGGGTACGGCAATTATTCCCAGGATTACCGAGTACAGCAACAGGCTGATCTGGAAGTTCAGGGCCTGTTTCCCGTTGTGGTCCACAAAGGCATTTTCCTTTCGGTTGGCAAGCCAGAGTACCAGCGGAAGCAGGAAGTTTCCAAAAGGGATAAAGAACCTGCTAAGGGTAGAAGCATGGATCGCTGCCGCCAGATTTCTTTCGTGTTTGGTCAATGATTCTGTCATGGCATATTAGTTTCTTATGCAAATATATATCTAAAAGAAGGTATTATGCAAAACATAGTACTAAATATTAACATAAAATTAACATTATTGAATTCATGGAATTATGGTATTTTTGAGGCTTAATACCTTTAATATGGCCACCTCCGTAAGTAAGTTCAACACCTTCCTTTTCTTTAAGCTTCCCGCGGCATGGTGGACGGGAGTACGCCTGCGAGAACTCCGAAGAGAAAAGGCCGTGGTTACGGTAACCCATAAATGGATCAACCAGAAT
>NZ_CEYNTP010000306.1:0-2817 GCF_982873095.1 Lentiprolixibacter sp.
CATAATATTTCTGGTGCATCGCAACCAGAAAATCCAAAAACACCTCAATGGGGTATTAAATACCAAAAAGGAACTACTGGAAAAAAGGGAAGCAGAACTGCAGGCCAACAATGAAACCAAGACCAAACTGTTTTCCATCATTGGGCACGACTTACGCGGGCCTATTGGAGCACTACAGGGTTTGCTGAATATGTTCTCTGACGGGGAGATCTCCAAGAAGGAGTTTATGGAGTTCCTGCCTAAATTGAGGGGAGACGTCGACCATATCTTCTTCACTTTGAACAACTTGTTGTCCTGGGGGCACTCTCAGTTAAACGGCTCGGTAACCAAACCAGAAGTTACGGCCCTGGAAAATATTGTAGTCGAAAATATCAACCTGCTTTCAGAACAGGCGCAGAACAAATCAATTCGCATAGTAAATGAGCTTCCGGATAACACCACGACCTGGGCAGATGCCAATCAGATCGATATCGTGATCCGTAACCTGATGAGCAATGCCCTGAAGTTTACCCCTGAAAACGGGATGATCAAGATCTCCGGACAGGAATTTGCGGACCACTGGCAAATCTCAGTGCGGGATACAGGCGTGGGGATGGACCAGGCCACGGTAGACAAATTGTTCGATAAAGACTCCAATGTAACCACCTACGGTACCAACAACGAAAAGGGTACCGGTCTTGGCCTGTCGCTCTGCAAGGAGATGGTGGAAAAGAACAAAGGAAAAATCTGGGTAGAAAGTACGATCCGAAAAGGAAGTACATTCCACTTCACCCTTCCTAAAATCAAACATAGATACCCGAAGGCGAGTTAGAAGATATCGTCCAGGTGTTGTACGCCAATATGCCGTTCCACGGTAAACCCTTCGGCATACTCCACCCCTACTAACCTGCCAAGATCCCTGGCTCTGTAACGGATACTTTCCGTAAAATTCTTACTACTGATAGGTGTTTCCGGCTCTTTGCTTGTAGGGTCGTAAAATTGTGAAGCGTATGCATTAATGGCCGCCATCTTCTTATCGATGAAATCCGTAACATCTACCACAAAATCCGGTTGGAGGTTCTTCCATTGTATATAATGGTATACCTGTCTGGGCCTCCAGGGGTCCTGCCATTTATCATCCCCTACCCACTTGGTGTCTACTTTCAGGAGTCCACTGAGAAAGCAAGCATCGCTGACCAGCTTGCTTCCCTTGGCATGGTCAATATGGCGGTCCTCAACCGCATTGCACAAAACAATGTCAGGGCGATACTTGCGAATCACTTCAATGATCTGTAGTTGGTGTTCTTTGTCGTTTACAAAAAATCCATCGGCAAACTCCAGGTTCAGTCGAACACTGAGCCCCAGGATCTCGGCGGCCTTTTTCGCCTCCCGCTCACGCATTTCTGCGTTGCCGCGGGTTCCCAGTTCACCTCTGGTGAGGTCTACTATCCCCACTTTTTTTCCGTTGGCTATTTCTTTGGCAATGGTTGCCCCTGCCCCCAATTCAGCATCGTCTGGATGGGCGCCAAATACTAAAATGTCTAGTTTCATGCTGTGTTCTTGATCAAATGTCAATCCGTCAATACCTTATTATTGCGCTGTATTTCAACAAGCGCCTGTTCGAGGTCGGCGATTATATCTTCGGTGTCTTCAATCCCCACAGAAAACCGGATGAGACCATCGGAGATGCCCTGGTTAGCCCGTTCTTCAGGCGTTAGCAAGGCATGTGAGGTCTGCGCCGGGCTTAAGACCGTACTTTCCACTCCAGCAAGGCTCATGGAGGATTTTATTAATTTGAGGGATTTTTGAAATGCTGAGGCCATTGCTGCCTCCTTCAGTTCAAAGGAAAGCATTCCGCCGAAGCCATGCATTTGTTGCTTCGCAAGTTCATGTTGGGGATGTTCCGCAAGGCCGGGATAATAGACCCCGGCAATGGCAGGATGGCCTGCAAGGTACTCGGCCAGACGCTGCGCATTTTCGTTTTGCGCTTTCACACGGATTCCCATGGTTTTTATACTGCGTTCCAGAAGCCATACGGTATAATCGCTAAGGCTGCCCCCAAGGTTTTTTGCCAATTGAAAGATCTGCTCGATATGTGCTGCTGAGCTTGCGACAGCCCCTGCACAAATATCGGAGTGACCGCCCATGTATTTGGTAGCACTGTGAATAACGATATCAATACCGAAATCAATGGGGTTCTGGTTCACGGGACTCGCAAAAGTATTGTCGATCATTGAAATTAGCCCCCTGGATTTGGCAAGTTCTGCAACACCTTCTATATCTGTTATTTGCAGCAAAGGGTTGGAAGGGGTTTCTATATACAGGACTTTCGTGTTTTCCCGGATTTCCACCTCAAAATCAGCCACTGCCATCCCCTTGGTAAAGGAATAGGCAATGCCATACTTTTCAAATTGTTCTACTACCAGATTATGTGTACCCCCATAGATTTGATTCTGCAAGACGACGTGGTCCCCCGAAGTTAAAAAGGCCAGCATTGAGGTGCTGATAGCTGCCATACCACTCCCGAAGATCAAAGCCGCCTCGGCATTCTCCAGGGCAGCCACTTTCTTGCACAGGGCCTCCTGGTTGGGGGTATTAAAATACCTTGGGTACCGTTTGACATCCACATCCTCAAAGGCATAGGAAGTGCTCATGTATAAAGGTGATATAGCACCTTTATAGGTTTTGTCTTCTAATTCCCCCTCATGGGTGCAGATTGTATTTAGTCCCTTTTTCATATGTATAAACTTCAGCTTTTGACAAGTTCTAAAGTTACGAAAATAGCTTATACCTGAACCTTTTTCCAATGCCCCTTTCTAAACCAGATGATGGCAATAA
>NZ_CEYNTP010000307.1:0-2778 GCF_982873095.1 Lentiprolixibacter sp.
ACCAGCCAATAGGGACATGGGATGTGGGTAGCGTAACCAACATGAGTGCCATGTTCAGTGGGGACCGCTTAACCTTTACCCTCAATCCCTTTAATCAGGATATTAGCAATTGGGATGTCAGTAAGGTGACGAATATGACTGAAATGTTTGACGGTGCCTCCTTCAACCAGGCTATTGGCAGCTGGGATGTTGGAAATGTCACCAATATGACGGCCATGTTCCGTTTTGCTTCCTTCAACCAACCCATCGGGGATTGGAATGTGGGTAATGTTACTGATATGACCGCTATGTTCTCCTTCTCCGAGTTTAATCAACCCATAGGGGATTGGGACGTAAGCCGTGTTCTTTTAATGAATAGTATGTTCGGGTTTTCCGCATTCAATCAACCCATTGGGGGTTGGGATGTGAGTGCTGTAAGGGAAATGAATGCTATGTTCTATCATTGTGATGCATTCAATCAGGATTTGAGCAATTGGAAGGTAGATCAGGTTGTCAATTGTACAGATTTCAGTGAAAACAGCCCGCAATGGACCCTGCCCAAACCCAACTTTACCAATTGTAATCCCAATTAAACGGGATACCGAAAGCGGCCATTTTTGAAAGATCCCCGGGATACGAATTCGCGGGTTCTTTCCCATGATTTCCTCCTGCACTGGGAGCGACTTAAACAAGCAGAATCCCTTCGCAATTGACCAGCATCATTGCGGTTTGCTGTTTCGCGCAATAGCTTTACAGGTCCAAAATTGGCTAACTCCAAAACCGCATACCATGAAACGTTTCAAGAGGCTCCTCCTCATCCTTCCGGTTGTATTCCTTATGCTCACCTGTGCCAAAGATGAAGACCCTGAAAAGTTCATCTTGTCCGTGACCATCACTCCGGAGGAAGGCGGAACCGTTTCCCCGGATGGAGGTGTGTTTGATGAAGGCACTTCCATTACCCTGACTGCTACAGCAGCCACTGGGTATGTGTTCAAAGAGTGGATGGGCGACCTGCAAAGCACGGTCAACCCCGTATCTGCCTCTATGGATGCCGATATGAATATCACGCTAGTTTTTGTCCAGTCGGATGCCGATGGCGATGGGGTCGCGGATGATGCCGACACCTGTCCCGATACGCCAGAAGGAGAAGACGTGGACAGCAACGGCTGTTCGCATACACAAAAAGATACAGACGGGGACGGGGTCACGGATGATATGGACGTTTGTCCCAACACTCCCGAAGGAGAAGCGGTCAACGAGCAGGGATGTCCATTAACTTCCCCCATTTACCTGGATGAAAATGGCATTACCATTAAGGCATATGAATGGGCTCAGGTAGGGCAAAGCGGAGAAATCAGCGGGGTGGTCTATACGGTTGTGGATGAAAGTATGTTAAGAGAAATGGTTCAAAATGAAGAGGATGTAACCAGGGTGTGTACCACCAAGGTAACGGACATGAGTGGATTGTTTGCGGAATCTACATTTAATGAAGATATCGGTTCTTGGGATGTTAGTAATGTTACGGATATGAATAGTATGTTCAGGGGTTATTCCTTTGATGGCATATTTATTAGAACCCCTTTTAACCAGGATATAGGCTCCTGGGATGTGAGTAGTGTTACGGATATGGGTGAAATGTTCCGGGTGTCACAATTTAACCAGCCCATCAATACTTGGGATGTGAGTAGTGTCACCGATATGGGAGGTATGTTCTTTATGTCACGTTTCAACCAACCGATAGGAAACTGGGATGTCAGTAATGTCACGAATATGGCCGGAATGTTCATTTACGGTTATTTTGACCAACCCATAGGTAATTGGGATGTTAGTCATGTAACGGATATGTCTTACATGTTCAAAGGAATGGCATTTAACCAGGACATCAGTACGTGGGATGTGAGTCATGTAACGGATATGACAAGCATGCTTGAATCCGCAGTTGCCTTTAATCAGAATCTCAGTGGATGGGAGGTCTCAAATGTAGTTGCCTGCGAGAGGTTTAGTTATGGTACGTATCAATGGAAACTTCCCAAACCCAACTTTACGAATTGTAATCCCAATTAAAATTGGAATTATATTAGGTCCTATTCTAATTAGATACCGCGGATATAATATCTGCGGTATCTTTATTTTTCATATCTTCAAATCTGCCAAAAAATGGCTTGTATTACGTACCTAAAACCAACCGATTATGGATTATAAAAAATCACTTCTTAAGTTGCTGATCGCCCTTTTGTTATCCCCCATTGTTGTCTACATTGTGCTCCTGGCAGCCAAAGCTGCAGGGTCTACCTATGAAATGACCCACGGGGAAACCTTTATCATCTGGCTGCTGATGGCCATGGTCATCCTCATGTCGATCACAAAAAAGGAATAAGGGGCCAAACGATTAAATTACGCTAAGCATGGATAAAAGAACCTTTTTAAAGACCTCCGGGCTGGGAGCCCTGGGCTTTTCCTTACTCCCCTCTGCCCTGAAAGCCGTGGGACAAGAAAACCAACTGAGAACCGCCCACATTGGGGTGGGCAATATGGGGTTTGAAGACCTCAGGGACATAGCTTCTCACCCACAAGTACGTGTAGTGGCCCTGTGTGATGTGGATGCCAACTACCTGAAAGCTGCCCACGAGAAGTTCCCAAATGCCAAAACCTATTCGGATTACCGGATAATGTTATACGAAATGAAAGACGAGATCGATGCGGTGATCGTTTCCACCCCGGACCATACCCATGCCCCGGCCTCCCTGGCAGCCATGCAACAGGGCAAGGCAGTCTATTGCCAGAAGCCCCTCACCCACT
>NZ_CEYNTP010000308.1:0-2763 GCF_982873095.1 Lentiprolixibacter sp.
ATTTGAACTTTGCTAAATTCCTGAAGGTGTCTGGTATGGTGGAGATCCGAGGCCACAAAATCCACCAGCTTTTCTTCTAATAAGTGATGTGCGATCTTATGCGTTTCAGGGCCGTAATACTCGCCCAAGGATAGCAGGTTTAGCTGTAAGAGTGTTCCCCTTTTTTTGAGAGAGGTAAAAATACCCTGATAATCCTTGTAATACAGGTAGCGCTCCGGATGGGCCAGCACTGGAAATAAGCCTTTCTTAGCTGTTTTTTCAATGGCGCTGTCCAGATTTATAGAAGCCTGCAAAAAGGACATCTCCACCAAGAGATAATCCTTCCCCAGCGGCATTATTCCACCGTCTTCCAATAAATTTTCAAAATTGTCATCGATCATGTGTTCTGCTGCCGCTTTCACCACCACATCGGTAATATGATTTTCCAGCAACGCCGCTTTCAGTTCGGAAAGGGCAGTATTGATGGTCCCTGGAGAATTAGGATAATAGTTATGCATGATGTGGGGGGTAGCGACAAAACGAGTAATCCCCAGTTCCCCCATGCCTTTTATCAGGGCAAGGGAGTCCTCTACCGTCTTGGCTCCATCATCTATACCGGGAAGGATATGGTTGTGGATGTCCACAAACCCCTCAAGGTAATCTACCAAATATCTTTTCTTCTGAAATATTTCCCACATAACAATAACAATACAGGGACAAAAATACGGTGAATCGTATTAATGTCCCTGTAGCGCAATTTAATTAACTACACTTTTTAGGCTGTATCCTGGCGGATAGCGGCCTGCGCAGCAGCAACACGTGCAATAGGCACACGGTAGGGTGAACAACTCACATAATTGAGCTTGTTGTTATGACAGAAGGCCACAGAACTAGGTTCTCCACCGTGTTCGCCACAGATACCTACCTTCAAATCAGGCTTCGCTGCTCTTCCGCGTTCGGCTCCCATGGTAACGAGCTGTCCTACACCTTCCTGATCCAGGATTTCAAACGGATCTGAAGTGAGCAAACCTTTTTGCTGGTATACACTCATAAACTTCCCGGCATCATCCCTTGAATACCCAAAGGTCATCTGTGTAAGGTCATTGGTTCCAAAGGAGAAGAAATCAGCATGTTCAGCAATCTTATCTGCGACGAGGGCGGCCCGCGGAATTTCTATCATGGTTCCGATAGCATACTCAATGCGATCCTTGCGTTTGGCAAAAATGCTTTCCGCAGTCTCTTCAATGATGCGTTTTTGCTCCAGGAATTCACTTACCGTACCCACAAGCGGCACCATGATCTCCGGTTTGGCCTTTATGCCTTTCTTTTTCAGGTTCATGGCCGCCTCGATAATAGCTGTGGCCTGCATTTCGGTAATTTCAGGATAAGTATTTCCTAAACGACAGCCCCTGTGTCCCATCATGGGGTTGAATTCGTGCAGTTCAGCTACTTTACTGGTCACAGCGGCAACTGATATATTCAACTCATCTGCCACTTCCTTTTGCGCAGCCAGTTGATGGGGAATGAATTCGTGCAATGGCGGATCCAGTAACCTGATGGTTACAGGTAAGCCCTGCATGGCCTCAAAAATGGCCTCAAAATCTTCCTGTTGCATGGGTAAGAGCTTTTTGAGTGCCCGATACCGGCCTCTTTCCGTGCTTGCCAGGATCATCTCACGCATGGCAATGATTCGATTACCTTCAAAGAACATATGCTCGGTGCGTGTCAATCCGATTCCCTCTGCGCCAAACGTCCTTGATACTTTTGCATCTTTAGGTGTATCAGCATTGGTCCTTACCTGCATTGTACGGTATTTGTCGGCCAATTTCATGATATCAGCAAATTCTCCGCTGAGTTCGGGATCTTTTGTAGGCACTTTTCCCTCTATGATATTCCCTGTTGAACCGTTCAACGAAATCCAGTCGCCTTCATAGTAGACCCTGCCATCGACTTCCAGCTTCCGCACCTGAAACACAGCATTTTCCTAATCCTCTCGCAACCACGGCCGCGTGGGAGGTCATACCGCCCCTGGCCGTTAGGATGCCCTTGGCAATGTTAATGCCTTCAAGGTCCTCAGGGGAAGTTTCTATACGGGTGAGGATGGTATTCTTGTACTTTTTGGCCTCATCGGCGAAGAATACGATCTGACCCGTGGCCGCCCCTGGTGAGGCGGGTAAGCCCTGGGCGATGATATCTTCCTGATTTATAGTTTTAGTATCAAATACGGGATGCAATAGTTCATCCAGCTTATTGGGTTCCATGCGCAGTAGGGCCTCGGTTTCACTTATCACCCCTTCCTTCATTAGGTCGACGGCAATCTTTACCATCGCGGCACCTGTGCGTTTCCCGTTCCGGGTCTGAAGGATCCAGAGTTTGCCCTGCTGAACGGTAAATTCCATATCCTGCATATCCCTGTAATGGGCTTCAAGAAGTTTTTGATACCCGTCGAGCTCCTTATACATTTCTGGCATGATTTCCTCTAGTGATGGATACTCTTTGGCGCGCTCTTTTTCCTCTACCTGTGCCAGTTTTGCCCATCGTTTTGACCCCAACTTTGTGATTTCCAAAGGGGTACGAACACCGGCCACCACATCTTCACCCTGGGCATTGATCAGGTATTCGCCGTTGAAGACATTCTCCCCGCTACCGGAATCCCGTGTGAAGCATACGCCTGTTGCGGAATCGTCCCCCATATTACCAAACACCATGGCTTGTACGTTTACCGCTGTACCCCATTCGGGCGGGTAGCCATGAATCTTACGGTAATATACCGCCCTGGCGCCA
>NZ_CEYNTP010000309.1:0-2749 GCF_982873095.1 Lentiprolixibacter sp.
CTCAGTAGGGCCAATTATGGGAAACATTTCTGTATCTGAATTTTTCCATCCCGGACTACCCTTCTGATGGATCAGCTGATGCCCTTTACAGGTATAGCTGACCAGTTCGCCCTGATCAATTCGGACTTCCTGTTCTCCTGAACTTAGGATCTCCATTATTGCTGGTGGATTAAGCGATATATCAGTACTGCAGTGCGTTTCGTAAGGTCCTCAATGGTATTCAGGTTTACCGTTTCCTTGGGAGTATGTGCCCCTGATCCCATGGTTCCCAACCCGTCCAGGCAATCCACATATTCGGCAACAAATGAAGTGTCTGCTGCCCCCCTCCTGCCGGGATCATAAGCCAGTACCTCTCCCTGACCCAGGTCCAGGCTCACCTGGTTCAGGGTTGCCAGTAATCTCATGTTGCCCTCTGTAGGCTGCATGGCCGGATAACTATCGGTAAAACTAATGGTCGCGTTCGTTTTGGGAAGGTTGTTTTTAACGATCTCACGCATTTTTTCACGTGCACTCTCCTTCTGTTCTTCGGAAATAAATCGCAGACCGCCCCTGACCATAGCCGTTTGGGCTACTACATTACTTTTTCCAAAAACCTCACCTGCCGAGGTATTCTTATCGTATTCCACAAATGTTCCCCCCATCAGGATACCCGGGTTAAAGGTCAGGAATTCCTCCCCCCGTACTTCTTCGTAAAACGCATTCAGGATACGGGACATTTCAAATACCGCCCCGGCCCCTACGCGCTCACTGAATACCCCGCTGCTATGGGCCCTGGTGCCTTCGACCTGGACTTCCCATCCGGATGCCCCACGCCGTGCCACAGTAGCGTAATTGAAGCCTGTTGACGTCTCAAAGCCGAGGGCAATATCACTTCGCTGTGCAGCTTCAATCAGATCCTTCCTGCTAACAGAAAGCGGTTTCCCCGTACTTTCCTCATCTCCCGTGAATGCCACAATTATTTGAGCACCTTTGAGCAATCCATTCTCGTGAAGGGCTTTCAAGGCATAGAGGATGATCACATCCCCACCTTTCATATCGTTTCCCCCTGGCGCATGGGCAATACTGTCATTCACCATAGTGAAGGTCTGGAAGGGACTGTTCTCCTCAAAAACCGTGTCGAGATGGCCTATGAGCAATAATTTCTTACCCTTATCGCCTTCTATCTCCGCAAACAGGTGCCCCGCGCGGTTCATTTCTTCGGGCATGGGAATCCATCTCGAATCAAATCCTATTTCTTCAAAAGCAGCACCAAAAACCTGGCCTACTTCCTCAACCCCCTTTTTGTTTAGCGTACCGCTGTTAATGTTGACCACTTTCTCCAGAAAGGCAATGGCTTCCGCATTGTTTCTTTCAACTGTATTCAGCAGTTTTCGCTCTTTCCTGGACAATTGTTGGGCCCCAACTGATTGCCCCAGGAAAAGGGCCAGTAGGGAGCATACTAAAACTAATCTGTACATAATGTGTTTTGGTTGTTTAATTTAAAAATCCCTGGTCGCGCATCCAGTCATCATTGTAGACCTTTCCTACATATCGGCTTCCGTGATCATGGAAAAGTACCACGACAACATCGTCTGGCGTGAACTGGTCGGCCAACTGCAGCACACCTTTTATAGCTGATCCTGCAGAATATCCGAGGAACATGCCTTCCTCTCTTGCCAGTCTCCGGGTGTAAATAGCAGCGTCCTTATCCGTTACCTTCGTAAAACCATCTATGATATCGAAATTTACATTTTTTGGAAGAATATCCTCCCCTATGCCCTCAGTGATGTAGGGATATATTTCGTTCTCGTCAAAGATGCCGGTTTCGTGGTATTTCTTAAATACCGAACCATAGGTATCCACCCCCCAGATCTTTATATCCGGGTTTTTGGATTTCAAATAGGTGCCCACTCCCGAGATGGTGCCGCCCGTGCCCACACCGACAACAAAATGGGTTACTTTTCCCGAAGTTTGTTCCCAGATCTCCGGACCGGTGGTCAAAAAATGGGCTTTGGTATTGGAAGGGTTATCATACTGATTTACATACCAGGAATTCGGGATTTCCGTAGCCAGGCGGCGCGCAGTTGAATAATAGCTTTGCGGGTCATCCGGGGCCACATCTGTAGGGCATATGTGCACCTCGGATCCCACCGCTTTCAGGATATCGATTTTTTCCCGGGACTGTTTGTCGTTTATTACACAAATAATCTTATACCCTTTTACCGCGGCAGCAATCGCCAGGCCCATTCCGGTATTACCGGAGGTGCCTTCGATGATGGTTCCGCCAGGCTTTAATTTTCCTTCTTTTTCGGCATCTTCGATCATCTGAAGGGCCATCCTGTCCTTGACAGAATTTCCGGGATTAAAGGTTTCGTATTTGGCCAGTACCAGGCAGGGAAGTTCCCTGGTGAGTTTATTGAGTTTAACCAAAGGGGTGTGCCCGATGGTTTCCAGTATATTTTCAGCGTATTCCATGTGCTGCAAAGATAGGGTTCAGAGAAAAATGGACATTCCGGGCGAGCGTTAAAATGTTCCTAAGCATTAGAAGTTTTATTCAAATTTAATTGCCCTTACCGGGGTAATTTTGGTAACGATCACAGAAGGCAACAACAACATGAGTACACAGAGGAAAAGTACGCCAATGTTTAACAGTACCACAGTGGGTACATCTATGGAAACCGGAATGTAGTCGATATAGTACTCCTTGGGATTGGGAAACTTAAAGAGGCGGTAGGTGTCCTGTATCCAGATCAATCCCAATCCCAGCAGA
>NZ_CEYNTP010000310.1:0-2723 GCF_982873095.1 Lentiprolixibacter sp.
TCTCCGAAAAAAATAGCATTCATCAGCAGTTTATTGGTCCCGTACCAGAAGGCCCTGAAATTCGTGTTATCCGTAAACAATACAACTTTTCCCTTCCCGATGCGCCTGACCTTAAAGGGGACACTATTACGGATCAGTTTCAGGTTTTCTTCGGAGATATAACCGCTTTGTAGGGGGTTTGAAGTGTACCGGATCGGATTGTCATAGCTGTTTTTCTCCGGTTCCAAGTAGATATTGGTGTTCCGGAACAGGGAGACCCGATTGTTTTTGTAGCCAAAATTGATGGGATGGGAACGGTCCTGTACAGCCGTAAAAATCGCCCCTCCGGTTACCTGTGCACCCAGGAAGTCCCCCTTTTGTTCAAAGCTGATCTGCTTTGCCTTGAGGGTGTCTTTCCTGAATTCGAGGTCGGTGATTTCATTCTTATTAACCCAGTTTACTGCATCCCGATAGGCGATCAGGCTTCCCCCTTGCTGCACCCATTCCTTTAATTTTTCAGCATCCTTTTTGCTCAGCCTGCTACCTGAGGTGCTGGGCAGGATAATGTCTGTGTATTCGCTGAGGTCTGTACGTCCAAAATAATCGGTATCGATCTTGGTGATCTTCATGTCGTAGCGGGTATCAAATAGATGCCATATCTCACCAGCGTCATAGGATCGGATTCCCCGCCCCACAATTAGTGCCACCTTTTGTTCTTTGAGGGGGTCAAATTCGTTACTGCCCAAATCAATACCCCTTGCCAGTCCGGTATTTACTGCGGTAATTTTGATCCTGCTGTCCTCTGCAACTCCTGTCAGAAAGGCATGCAGCGCTTCAGGGTCAAGCACCTGGTTCTGTACAGGGATCATAATTGTCCCGTAATCATAAGAGGTCCCTTCCAGTTGGAATGGGGATTTAGCTACTTTGGCCCTGAGCCCTTTGTTCAGGATCTTATTTATGGCCTTGGGGGTATAGTATTCATGCCATTCAAAAAGGTAGGCATAGTTACTGCTTCCGCTGATTTCCCCTATGGGTGTATTGAGGTCCTCGATTTCTTCCCCGGCATAGGATGTGGATCGCAACTCGGCGTAGTCAAGATTGAAAGCCAGGGGTAATGTCCATGCGGAAATGTCGTAAAACAAGCTGTCTTTGAAGGAGGTCCGCTTTTCAAACATGGCTTTTATTAGCCTGTGGCTCTTTTGTTCCATAGGAACGAGGTAGGCCTTGCCCTTTTTATACGTCTTACCACCAACACTGAAATCGCGGGAGATATCATGGAATGTGATGTTATGCCTTTTGAGGATTTCCGCTAAGTGCCATGCCCGGTTCCTGTCTTTATCGTCCCCAAAGACAATGGCCTTGGAGCGGTTGATAGAGGCCTGCAAACGGCTATCCTGAAAGAACTTACGCTGGTACTCCAGTAGATCGGTCCTTAAGTCCTTTGCAGCAGTGATGGTAGAGAGTGCCGTCGTGAACTGGTTGCGAATGGTAAATGGAAAGGTCAATATACCGTTTTCGGTCTCCTGAACGTGACCCCTGGAACTGGCCTGTTCAAAAAGGATCCCCACACCTCCATTCACATCGGGGAAGGTAGAGCCTTTACCATAGTAGTAATCATCGTAATTCTCTTCCGAATAATAAAGGGAACCAATTTTGTCCAGTGCTTCGGCGTGGTACTTAGCGATTTTTTCTGTTAAGGCCTGATTTGTACTTGGCGTGAGGGGATGTACCCGCGATGGTTCGCCCGGCTGGAAGAAAAAGGTAGAATTGGTTCGCATCTCGTGATGGTCGGTCAGCACATTAGGAAGCCAACGATGGAAGGTACGGATACGCGCACGGCTCTCGGGCAGTTGTACGGGAAGCCAGTCACGGTTCATATCAAACCAATAGTGGTTCGTCCTGCCCCCGGGCCACACTTCATGGTATTCCCGTTCGTTGTTGTCTGGATTGAGTTGTATGCTCTTATTCGTGTTGGCCCAGTACGCGAAACGCTGTAATCCGTCCGGATTAAATGAGGGGTCGAGAAGGATCACCATATTGTCCAGCAATTCTTCGATCTCCGGTCCCTGGGCCGCAGCGAGGTAGTAGGCATAGGCCATCCCTGCATTGGCTCCACTGGGCTCGTTTCCATGAATTGAAAATCCCTGGTAGACAACTACAGGCATATTTTCAACGGACTGTGAGGCACTTGAATTCTCACTGAGTGACAGGTGGTCCAGGCGAATTTGTTCCAGGTTTTCGTGGTTCTCTGGTGAGGTAATGGTCAATAGCAGGATGGGCCGACCCTCAAAAGTTGACCCTCGGTTTTCTATTTGAATGCGATTGCTGGAATTAGCCAGTGTTTGCATATAAAACATGAGCTTGTCATGGGTTACATGCCATTCCCCAACCTCGTGGCCGATGATATCGGCAGGTTTTGGCACAGAGGCATCATAAGTAACTCCCTGGGGCAGGTAGTAGTTGAGGTCTGGTGCTTCTTGTGCATATGACAGGCCCAGTGCAAAAAAAGTCATCAAAAGGAGGGCAGTATTTTTCATAACAAGTGTTCTTAGCAGTTTTGCAGCCTTTAAAAATAAAAAACGGCCTTTGATTTCAAAGGCCGTTTCTAAACTTTTCGGATAGATTTTAGATATCGTCAAAATCTATGTCCGTGAAATTTTCAGGAGATTTCATTTCGCCATTGGAACTAACGTCCTCTTTACGAAAGTCCTTCTGGTGCCTTTCAGAGATCACCTCAAGGCCTT
>NZ_CEYNTP010000311.1:0-2701 GCF_982873095.1 Lentiprolixibacter sp.
AACAGATTCCTCCGCACTCATCCAGTAATCGCGGTTAAAGTCTTTCATGATCTTCTCGAAAGACTGCCCGCAGTTCTCCGCCAGAATTTGTGCGCCAATCTCCTTTGTTTTCAGTATCTCCCTAGCCTGGATTTCAATATTGGATGCCTGTCCTCTGGCCCCCCCACTGGGCTGGTGGATCATGACACGGGCGTGGGGCTGAATAAACCTCCTACCCTTTTTGCCCACGGATAAAAGAATAGAACCCATGGAAGCTGCCAGGCCTGTGCATATAGTAGAAACCGGGCTTTTAAGAGATTTTATGGTGTCGTACATCGCAAATCCCGAAGTTACATAACCTCCTGGGCTATTGATATACAGCTGAATTTCTTCATTACTTTGCATATCCAGATAGAGCAGGCGATCAATAACGTGTTTGGCAGAATCATCATCTACCATCCCCCACAAAAAAACCTTGCGTTCAGACAATAACTTTTCGTCAATTAGTTCTTGTACCTTCCCTTTTTTTGATTTCATTCTTTAGTAAAATTTAGATTCAAAAGTAGTGATTTTATCGGGATAAGTAATCAATATTCCGGGTGGTTTGGGGGCACTTATGGAAAGAATTTACTCGTATCTTTGAAAAAAAAGAAGATGAAGCAAATTATACCATTACTACTCCTGCTGTTCGTGGTTTTCGCAGGATGTAAAACCGACAAAAAAACTGCAGTTGAAGAAGAAAAACCCGAGCTTACAGTACTTCAAAAGATCGCTAAGGCCAACGGATATGACAATTGGCAGGGCATCAGCACCCTCAAATTCACGTTTAACGTAGACCGGGATACCACACATTTCGAACGGAACTGGCATTGGAACATAGCTGCCAACGAAGTAACGGGCATTTCATTTCAGGATACGGTTACCTATAATCGTGCGGAGGTGGACAGTACCTCAGCTAAGGTAGACGCGGCTTTTATCAATGACAAGTACTGGATGCTGGCGCCTTATCAGCTCTTGTGGGACCAGGAAAGCTTTACCTATACCCTGGACAGTATTGCTGAGGCACCTATCAGCAAGAAACCCATGCAAAAGCTTACCATTGTTTATGGAAATGAAGGAGGGTATACCCCAGGGGATGCCTATGATTTCTTTTTCGGGGACGATTACCTGATACAGGAATGGATTTTTAGAAGAAGCAACCAGCCCGAACCTTCCCTGATCACTACCTGGGAAAACTACCAGGAGCTGGAAGGCTTAAAAATAGCTACAGTGCACAAGAACGAAGAAGGTAATTTCCAAATCTCCTTTACAGGGCTAAAGGCGGTAAGGGAATAGTGTGGTTTTAACGTTTCTTCCGGGCTTGAAGAACAAACGTGGCCAGGAAAACAAGCAGGGAACAAAGCAATAAAGTGATAAAAGTAGTATTGAGGCTAAACTTTTCTGCTATAAACCCTAAAATAACAGGGCCGACCAGGAAACCGGAATAACCTGTGCCGGCTATGAAAGCCACGCCTTGTGAGGATTCCACACCTTTTACGTTTCCACCAATTCGGAACAATTCCGGGACGATTACCGAGAATCCCAGTCCGGTTAATGCGAATCCTGTAATGGCCAGCGCCGTTTGGGTGGTGAGTACGAGCAAATACCCCAATACTGCCAGTCCGGCCCCCATGACAATAATCTTCATGGACCCGACACGGTCGCTAATAGCATCTCCTAAAAACCGGCCTAGCGTCATCATAAATTGAAAGCCAAGAAAACCAGCACCCCATATGGCCTCAGGGGCCAGGCTTACCTCTTTGAGGAACAAACCACTCCAGTCAACAATGGCTCCTTCACTACCCATGACCACAAAGGAGAATAGCCCCAAAAGGAGGAGCGGTTTAAAATTCCTGAAACCAAAAGGTTCTTTTTCTATGGGTGCTGCCAAAATATGCTTGTACTGTCGATGGAATATCAAACTCACAATCAAAACAAGCAGTATTGCCAATCCCATATGCAATACTCGGTTGTTCAATACCGGAATCAAAAAACTGCCTAAACCTGCCAAAACACCCCCCAGGCTAAAAAAGCCATGGGCTGCTGACATAAAATTTTGTTTATCCTCCTTTTCGATCTCGGTAACCAGCGTATTCATGGAAATATCCGTAAAGCCGTTGGTAGCACCAAAGAAGTACAGGGCAATGGCCAGGGAAAGGAAAGAGGGAGCCAGCATGGGCAACAGCGCCGTAGCGCATATGAGCAATACCCCAATCCAGGTGGCGCGCCCTACACCAAGTCTGTTGATGAGTCGTGATGCTATCGGGAAAATAGTAAAAACACCCAGGGATAAAAAAAAGATGGCCATTCCCAGGGCGGCCTTGTCAATTTGCAGGTCTTCCTTAACGGTGGGGATGTAGATCGCCCAGGTTCCGAAGAGGATGTTCAGACTGGCGAATACCCAGGCAGGTGCAAAATACCGCGGATTGGAAAGGATTAACCAAAGGGATTTCATAGGGCCCTACGTTATTATAACCAGCTATGGTTGGTCCTATATCCCATATTAACTGCTGTCCTATTCATTGCGCTGTATCCCCGCCTTTAGAATTTGTCCGAAATGGTACATGTCCTCATAACTGCAATACAGAGGTGCCGGCGCCAGCCTGATTACATTGGGTTCGCGCCAGTCTACAATCACACCAGCCTTCATCAGGTAATCAAATAAGGGTCGCCCTTCACCGTG
>NZ_CEYNTP010000312.1:0-2658 GCF_982873095.1 Lentiprolixibacter sp.
ATATTCCCGGCCTTCCGGGGGTGGGGGACAAAACCGCTAAGAAATTCATTGCCGAATTCGGCTCCCTGGAGGGACTTCTCGCCAATACCGACAAATTAAAGGGGAAAATGAAGGAAAAGGTGGAGGAAAATGCTGAATTGGGAAAGCTCTCCAAAAAACTGGCCACCATCTGTATAACCTGCGATGTGAATTTTGATGAGAAGGACTACGAACTTTCCGAACCCGACAGCGAAAAGGTCCAGGCCATATTCGAGGACCTGGAATTTCGAAGGTTACGGGAACAATTCTTAAAAATATTCTTTGCTCCGACTAAGGAAAGCGACGCGGAAACCCCTAAGGGCACTGAAACCAAAAAGGCCGGGCAGGTAGCGGGCAGCGGGCAGTTTTCACTATTTGGTTCAGACAGCTCAGAGGAAAAGGGCAAGGTCATTTCGGGCCGGCGCACACTTGCAGACACCCCCCATGTTTATCAACTGGTGAACACAGGCATGAGTCGGAAATTATTCCTTCAAAACCTACTCCAGCAGAACGTAGTTTGTTTTGACACAGAAACCACCTCGCTGAATCCTTTGGAAGCAGAATTGGTGGGTATAGCATTTTCATGGGAAGCCGGTAAGGGCTATTACCTGCCCTTCCCGGAAGAACAGCATGAAGCCCGGGAGCTGCTTGAGGAGCTACGCCCCTTCTTTTCATCCGGGGACATTGAGAAGATCGGTCAAAACCTGAAATACGACATCAAGGTCCTGCAGAAATACAATATAGAAGTAAAAGGAAAGCTCTTTGACACCATGTTAGCGCACTACCTCATTAATCCGGATATGCGGCATAATATGGATGTCTTGTCCGAAACTTACCTCAACTATACCCCGGTTTCCATTACCGAATTAATTGGAAAAAAAGGGCGCAACCAGTTAAGCATGCGGGAGGTGCCTCTGGAGAAGCAGACCGAATATGCCGTGGAGGATGCCGATATCACCTTCCAGCTGGCCCAGAAATTCGCCCCGGAACTGGAAGCGGCCAGTACACGCAAATTATTTGATGAGATAGAAGTTCCGCTGCTTAGGGTACTTGCCGACATGGAACTTGAAGGGATCAACCTGGACATTGGTTTCCTCCAGTCCCTTTCGGCTGCACTGGATAGTGATATAAAAACACTGGAAAAGAAAATTTATGAGGAAGCCGGGGAACAGTTTAATATCGCCTCCCCGAAACAACTGGGGGAGATCCTGTTCAATAAGCTCAAATTGGTGGATAAACCCAAAAAGACACGAACCGGGCAGTATTCCACTGCAGAAGATGTGCTCTCCTACCTGGCCAAGGACCATCAGATCATAAGGGATGTTTTGGAATACAGGGGGCTTACCAAACTGAAAAGCACCTATGTGGATGCCCTGCCGGAACAGGTGGCACCGGAAACGGGAAGGGTCCACACGGATTATATGCAGACCGTTGCAGCCACAGGAAGACTGAGCAGCAACAACCCCAACCTTCAGAATATACCCATACGGACGGAACGTGGACGACAGGTACGCAAGGCCTTTATTCCAAGAAATGAAGATTACATTTTGCTCGCAGCAGATTATTCCCAGATCGAACTCCGGATCATTGCGGCCTTGAGCGATGAGACCAATATGATAGAAGCCTTTAAACAAGGGGAAGATATCCATGCCTCCACGGCCTCAAGGGTGTTCAATGTGCCCATTTCAGAAGTTAGCAGGGAGCAAAGAGGCAATGCAAAAACGGTGAATTTCGGTATTATTTATGGGGTATCCGCCTTCGGGCTCAGCAATCAGACCGACCTTTCACGAACCGAAGCCAAAGAACTCATCGACACCTATTACAAAACCTATCCCAAACTGCGGAATTATATTCAGGAGCAAATCGACTTTGCCCGCGAAAATGGCTATGTGCAGACCGTATTGGGGAGAAGGCGCTATTTAAAGGACATCAATGGAAGCAATGCCGTGGTCCGGGGAGCAGCAGAACGCAACGCCGTGAATGCCCCTATTCAGGGAAGTGCCGCCGATATCATCAAAATAGCCATGATCCGTATCCATGAGAAACTGACCCAGGGAAACTTTAAGACCAAAATGCTTTTGCAGGTGCATGACGAACTGGTATTTGACGTATACAAACCTGAACTGCAAGAGGTAAAGACCATGATCAAATCTGAAATGGAAAACGCCTTTGAACTGTCCGTACCGCTGGTAGTTGATCTGGGACAGGGATCAAATTGGCTTGAGGCCCACTAAAAGAAAAACCCTCCGAATAAGGGAGGGTTTGTTAACTGTTATATTGTTACCTATCGTTTAGTAAATACGAGCTGTCCGCCGGTATCAAAATTATCGATCCCAAGTTCAACGGCACTTATGATCATCGTATTACCCGAAAATTGTACGCTTACTGTAACTGTTTCAAGGCTATCATCAATATAGGTTAAGGTTTCCCCATCGAAGGTGTAGGTACTCTCGTCCATATCTTTTTGTGTAGGACAAGGGATATCAAGACCCGTACCTCCGGGATTAACATTGATTTGCAGATAGTCTGCCGAACTTTCAGAGACAACGCTCAGGTCTGCATTGAAGGTCAGGGTTATGATATAGCACTCCTCAGCCGTTAGAAAATCCAGTATTTCCTTCCCGAATTCCTCATCCGTTG
>NZ_CEYNTP010000313.1:0-2625 GCF_982873095.1 Lentiprolixibacter sp.
ACATGTTATCGCTACTACTGCCACTGTTCGTTTTGGTGGGCTGTGCCGTGGAACCCAAGCCTATAGCATACGGTTCAGATACCTGTCATTTCTGTCGGATGACCATAGTTGACAAGCAGCACGGTGCAGAAGTAGTTACCGGTAAAGGAAAGGTGTACAAATTTGATGCTGTGGAATGTATGTTCAACTATATGCCCGCTGTAAAGGACCCTTCCAATGCACTATTTTTGGTAAATGGATATGTCCAACCCGGGGAATTGATTGAAGCTTCTGGGGCTACCTATCTCATCAGTGAAGGAATCCCAAGTCCGATGGGGGCGTATCTTACGGCTTTTGCAAGTGAAGCGGATGCACGGGACGCACGTACCCTTCACGGGGGTCAGGTCTACACCTGGCAGGAATTAAAAGCGCACTTAAAAAAATAGCCTATGTACGAGGTTGGACAACAAATAAAGACACAACACATCAGTGGTATCAGTGTAAAAAAGCACCTGAAAAACAAAGCGTTTGAGATCCTAAGCATAACGCTTGAAAAGGGAGCCGAATTACCAGAACACACCTCCCCTAAAGCGGCCTTTCTTCTGGTTCTCGACGGGGCTATAGATTTTACTATAGAAGGGAACACCTATCCTATTGAAGCCTTAGAGGATTTTTCCTTCCCCGCGAACAGAGCACATTCGGTTTCAGCAAGGGAAAATTCGAGAATCCTTATTATTCGCTGACATGATGATTAAAACCATCATATTTATCCATATTCTTGCCGCTACCATATGGACCGGTGGCCATTTGATCCTTTCCTTGGGATTTCTGCCGAAAGCGCTTAGGGAAAAAGACTTTAGGATCATAGAATATTTTGAATCCCGCTTTGAACCCATTGGCCTTCCTGCCTTATTCATACTGGTAGTTTCCGGGGTCTATATGACGAGCTATTACGCTCCGGATATCTTTCAATTAAACTGGCAGGACCACTATACCCGACATATTCTGATAAAATTCAGCTTACTCATACTCACCTTGTTATTGGCACTTCATGCCCGGCTGATCCTTATTCCAAAAAAGGCCCTTCGCCCTTTGGCGTTTCATATCATCGCCGTAACTTTTTTATCTATTCTCTTTGTGCTGGTAGGTTTCAGCGCACGAAGCGGAGGAGTACTATGATACCGGTATGGAAACATAACATTATTTTATTGGCGCTGGGCTTACTCCTGCTTATCCCCCAATGCAAGGCACAGCGCATTGAAGTCTGCAATACCTGTGAGGTGGTTAGTATACGGGAGGGGATCGACCTGGCGAAAGAAGGGGATACACTTCTTATCAAAAAAGGGGTATACCAGGAATACAATATCCTTATTGATAAACCGCTTAGTATAATTGGTGAAGGGTATCCCGTAATAGACGGGCAGGAAAAGGGGGAGATTTTCAGGGTGGCATCAGATGATGTGCGTATCCAAGGCTTGAATATTATAAATGTTGGGGTGAGCTATACCTCTGACCATTCTGCCATTCGCGTCGTTCAAAGCAGAAATTTCAATATTACGGATAACTGTTTCGGGAATCTATTTTTCGGCATTTTTCTTGAAAAATCCTCCCATGGCATAGTGAAGGGTAATTTGATATCCGGAATAGCAAGAGATGAATACAATTCGGGCAATGGGGTACATCTCTGGTACTCAAAAAATATATCGGTTATTGAGAACCAAATAGAAGGCGTCCGGGACGGGATCTATCTCGAGTTTTCAGATTCCATACGTATTCGGGGAAATGAAAGCCGTAAGAACCTGAGATATGGTTTGCATTTCATGTTTTCCAACAACAACCGATATACGGATAATCTTTTCGAGAACAATGGCGCCGGGGTTGCAGTTATGTTTTCCAAACAGATCCGGATGACGGGGAACCGCTTTCGTAAAAACTGGGGTCCGGCTTCCTACGGTATGTTATTGAAGGAAATAAATGACGCAGAGATCACCGGTAATGTTTTTGAGGAAAATACCGTTGGTATTAACATTGAAGGGTCTAACCGAATTACTTACCAGGAGAATGACTTTATTAGTAATGGATGGGCCATAAAGGTGTTGGGAGCCTGTTATTCGAATTCCTTCCACAAGAACAATTTCCTGTATAACTCCTTCGACCTATCTTACAACAGCAATGTTAACGACAACACCTTTGCAGGGAATTATTGGAGCAATTATTCCGGATATGACTTGGATAAAGACGGAGTTGGGGATGTTCCGCACCGTCCCGTGAAGCTCTTTTCCTATATTGTAAACCGAACTCCGGAAACACTAATCCTTTTGCGCAGCCTTTTTATGGACCTGATCGATTTTTCGGAACGCGTATCGCCCGTGTTTACACCCGATAATTTAACGGATGCCCAACCTCAAATGAAAAAGATCCAATGATTCAGGTTGAGAACTTGCACAAGCGCTACGGTAAGAATGAAGTGCTCAAAGGGGTAGACCTCAGTATTTCCAAAGGCGGTATCTACGCTGTACTGGGGCCCAATGGTTCAGGCAAGACCACACTCATCAAATCTGTTCTTGGGATGGTAATTCCTGACGAGGGTACAATCCGTATATCAGGGATGCCGATCAGGAAGAAATGGAAGTACAGGGAAGAGAT
>NZ_CEYNTP010000314.1:0-2620 GCF_982873095.1 Lentiprolixibacter sp.
TTCCAGATCGCTAAATACCCCTTCCACAATGGCCGCCGCAGGTTTTACCTTGGCAATGTTCCGCCTGAGGTTGTATATCTTCTGTTCGGAGGCCGGGATGACGCTATTGGCAAAATAAAAGGTAAGTCCTCCCAAAAATGTAACCAAAATGATCAGGCTGAGCATCGAGCGCTGCAAGGAGATCCCTGAAGCCTTCATAGCGGCAAATTCGTAGTTCTCAGCGAAGGTGCCGAAGGTGATAATAGAAGAAAGCAACACGGTAAGCGGCAATACCTTTTCCGTAAGGTTGGGCATAAGGTAAAACAGGAATTTACCGATGATAACTATGTCCAGCCCTTTTCCGGCAAGATCATCAATAAACAACCAGATCGTCTGGAAGATGAAGATGAACATCAATATCACAAACGAACTGAGAAAGTTGTAAAGCCATCGCTTTAAAATGTACTGGTCGAGAATGCGCAATTCTAATTCCTTATGATGTAGTACCCTTCCTCCTTGTACTTGTTCTCATCAAAGGTAAATAAGGTTTTGGATAACGGCTGATTCGTTTTAAAAGAATTAACAGTAATCGTCGTCTTTGTGCCGTTGGATCCGGTCTCTATCAAACGGTAAATGTGCTTGGTCTCCACATCAATACCCAGGAGAATATTTTGAATGGGCGAGTTGGTGTCTATCGGAATCAGCTTCACGAATTGTATTTTCCTGCCCTGTACGTTCTGGAGGATGTCCCAGCTGTAGGTATGCCCGGTTTTATAAAAGGTGAGCATGCGCGAAGGGGTAACAGTGCCTTCCTCATCAGCGGGCTCCTCAATGGTTACCTCCTCATTTTCAGGGACTACGGTATACACTTTTTTGCCATCGAACATCTGGATGGCCCCCAGATAATTCAACAGATATTTATCCCCTTCCAGCGTCACATCCCCCCGAGTTTCCTGGTTGATGCCTGCCTCGCTATTCTCGAGGGCGTATTTGAATTCCACGGCTATATTCTCATATCCCTTTACCTTGTCATACACCTCGTCCAGTAAGGCTTTGGCCTTATCAGCTCCCTGAGCTATAGCAGCTACGGGCATCGAGGTGATCAGTAGGCAAAATATCCACTTTTTCATGTTTGTTGGGTTTCATTATTCAATAATTGTTCCAGGGCATACATATCCGGGACCAGAACCTGCCTGGCCTTGCTGCCCTCAAAAGGCCCCACTATCCCCGCGGCTTCCAGCTGGTCGATGATGCGACCTGCCCGGTTATACCCCAGCTTCAGCTTCCTCTGGATAAGGGAAGCAGAACCTTGTTGTGCCGTTACTATAACTTCGGCCGCTTCGCGGAACATGGCATCCCGGTCCTCAATATCGTAATCAAGACTTGTGCCAGACTCATCTCCCACATATTCCGGTAATAAATGGGCTTCTGGATAGGCCCTTTGTGCCCCGATATACTCTGTTATTTTCCCTACTTCGGGGGTGTCGACAAAGGCACACTGCAACCTGGTAATGTCATTGCCCTGCGTAAACAACATATCGCCCCTTCCAATCAATTGCTCCGCCCCTTGTGTATCCAGGATGGTCCTCGAGTCGATCTTTGAAGTTACCCGGAACGCTATACGAGCCGGGAAGTTAGCCTTGATAAGTCCGGTAATTACATTAACCGAAGGCCGTTGCGTGGCAATGACCAGATGTATGCCGATCGCCCTGGCAAGTTGTGCCAATCGGGCAATAGGAGTTTCGATTTCCTTACCGGCTGACATGATCAGATCGGCAAATTCGTCGATAACGAGCACGATGTAGGGAAGGAAGGTGTGCCCGTCGTTAGGGTTGAGCTTCCTCGCCCTAAATTTGGTGTTGTATTCCTTGATATTGCGCACCATTGCCTTTTTAAGCAGTTCATAGCGGTTATCCATTTCGATGCACAGGGAATTCAAGGTATTGATGACCTGCTGGTTGTCCGTGATGATCGCATCCGGGACATCCGGCAGCTTGGCGAGGAAATGCCGCTCGATTTTGTTGTAGAGGGTCAGTTCCACTTTTTTGGGGTCCACCAGGATAAACTTCACCTCTGCCGGGTGTTTTTTATACAAGAGCGAAGTGAGCACGGCATTAAGTCCAACGGATTTTCCCTGTCCCGTGGCCCCTGCCATAAGCAAGTGCGGCATTTTGGCCAGGTCCACCACGAAGGTTTCATTGCTGATGGTTTTTCCAAAAGCAACGGGGAGTTCCATCTCGGCATTTTGAAATTTGGAGGAGGCAATGACAGAACGCATGGAAACAATGGTAGGCTTCTTATTAGGCACCTCAATACCTATGGTCCCTTTACCGGGTATGGGTGCAATGATCCTGATACCCAGCGCCGCTAGCGAGAGGGCAATATCATCTTCCAGGTTTTTAATTTTGGATATCCGGATGCCAGCTTCGGGTACGATCTCATATAGGGTAACGGTAGGACCGATCGTGGCCTTTATCTGGGAAATCCCGATTTTATAATTCTTAAGGGTGTTTACGATACGGTTCTTATTGTCTTCCAGTTCTTCCTGGTTAATGGTAATCCCCCCGGCTGCACCATGAGTGTCCAGGAGATCGAGGTGGGGAAATTTATAGTTGCCCAATTCCAGTGTGGGATCGAATTC
>NZ_CEYNTP010000315.1:0-2568 GCF_982873095.1 Lentiprolixibacter sp.
AGCAAGAAAAAGGAGAAATATAAAAAAGGAGGGAAACCAGGGCAGCTTGCCCAGGGCATTTATACGCGCCATTAATCCATCGAAACCATCAATGATGGGTTGTGAATTTTCTACGTCCCGCCCGTATTCTTGTTGGAGGGCAGCAATCTGCGCCTCTATGGCTTCAATTTTTTCACCGTTCTTTTCTTTGAGATCTCGTAGCTCGAGCAAATAGGCGTCATGTTTTTCCCGTTTCTCCTTGTAGACGGGGCCTTTGCCTACCAATAGAGTTCCTTCTCGTCCCTCCGCCTCTGCGATGTAGGTGTCATAGAGGGCATTTGTCTCCGCTTCCTTGGATGCAATTTCTTCTTTGAGATCGGCAATATCCTGATTGAGACCTTCGATTACCGGAGTATACTGTAAAGCAATTTGTTCCTTGTTGGCGAGAGTCATGGCATTTTTTTCCTCCAGCAATACCTGGTTAATTTCCTTTTCGAAGATTTTCATTTCAAGGGGTTTGGAAATCACAACGGCAATAATTACGGCGAGAATAATCCTCGGGGTAGCCTGAAGGAATTCACTCCAGAAACTGCCCCTCTTTTTCATCGTAGAGACAATAAACCGGTCCAGGTTGAAGATGAGCAGGCCCCAAAGTAATCCAAAGAAAACCGCGGTATACACATTGTCAAAAACGGTATACAGGGCGTAGGCGCTTGCAATAAAGGCCATCACGGCAGTAAAGAAAACAGTAGCGCCAATGCCGGCGTATTTGTTTTGTTCCCCGTTGGAACAAGTATTGAGAATAGAGGTATCTGCTCCGGAACAGAGCACAAAAAAGTTGCGTATCATAATAGTGTTCGTTTTTGATTGTGACTATTAGAACGCCGGCACTCTCAATTTGTTACATATTCTTTGATAAAGTTTGCCGCCTAACCCTTTTCACTGAGGTCCTTGTAGTATTTATAGAAATAGGGAATGGTTTCGATTCCTTTAAGAAAGTTCCATACCCCGAAGTGTTCATTTGGAGAATGTATAGCGTTGCTGTCCAGTCCAAATCCCATTAGAATGGATTTGCTCCCCAATTCCTTTTCGAAAAGGGCAACGATGGGGATACTGCCCCCATTCCTTTTTGGTACAGGGACCTTCCCGAAGGTGGTTTCATAGGCCTTGCTCGCTGCCTGATAACCAATACTATCAATGGGCGTAACATAGCTTTCCCCTCCGTGATGTGGGGTTACCTTTACCCTGACCCCTGCCGGGGCGATATTTTCAAAATGGCGGGTAAACAAATCAGTGATCTCATGCCAGTCCTGATCGGGGACGAGTCGCATGGAGATCTTGGCATATGCCTTGCTTGGGATAACGGTTTTTGCCCCTTCGCCTGTATATCCCCCCCAGATACCATTTACATCAAGGGTAGGCCGAATGGAATTTCGTTCGTTCGTGCTGTAAGTAGCTTCCCCGTAAACGGCTTCGATATCCAGGGCATTTTTATAGCCTTCAAGATCGAAAGGGGCTTTGGCCATGGCCGCCCGTTCTTCTTCTGATAGCACTACTACCTTGTCATAAAAACCGGGTATGGTTATATGGTTGTTTTCATCGTGCAGGGAGGCAATCATCTTGGCCAGGATATTGATGGGATTGGCTACTGCCCCCCCATAGAGCCCGCTATGCAGGTCCCGGTTGGGGCCGGTAACTTCAACTTCCACATAACTCAACCCCCTGAGCCCTGTTGTTATAGAAGGAATATCGTTGGCAATCATCCCGGTATCTGAGATCAGGATGATATCATTGGCCAGCTTTTCGTGGTTTTCTTTGACGAAGTCCGACAAACTTTCACTTCCCACCTCTTCTTCCCCCTCGATCATAAATTTTACATTACACGGGAGAAGGTTCTTACTCACCATAAATTCCAGTGCCTTCACATGCATATATACCTGCCCCTTGTCATCCGAAGCACCACGGGCGAAAATTGCCCCGTCTGGATGGAGTGCATTGGTGCGGATGGTGGGTTCAAATGGAGGGGATTCCCACAGGTCTAACGGATCTGGGGGTTGCACGTCATAATGCCCGTACACCAATACCGTAGGCAGCCCGGGGTCCAGGATCTTTTCTCCGTAAACGATGGGGTAGCCCTGTGTTTCACAAATCTCCACTGTATCGCAGCCGGCCTCGGAAAGAGCTTTAGAAACGGCTTCTGCGGCATTGTAAATGTCCTGGGAGAATGCAGAATCTGCACTGATTGAAGGTATTTTTAATAATTCAATAAGTTCGTTAATAAATCGCTCGCGATGTTCCGCGATATAGGCTTTTATGTCATCCATTGTGAAGTAGTTCTGTATGCAATAAAAGTACAAAAAAGGAGGATTATTATTTTTGAAGCCATGCTATTTTTGAATTGAAAAATTGCCTTATATTTGCATCCCTCAAGCTTTGAGGAAATGCAGGCGTGGTGGTCCTGACGCGATTCCATCGGAGTCAGGAGGCAGACACGCTCGATCTAAAGGTTAATGCTTTAGATAATTTAATGGTTTATGCAGGCGTGGTGGAATTGGTAGACACGCTAGACTTAGGATCTAGTGCCGAAAG
>NZ_CEYNTP010000316.1:0-2552 GCF_982873095.1 Lentiprolixibacter sp.
ATGCGGGCCAGTGAAACTGCGGAATTGATTTTTGATAATTGCAGGATCCCGGATGCGAATCGCGTCGGTGAAGTAGGGGAAGGTTTCATTCAATCCATGAAAATATTAGACGGTGGACGTATTTCCATCGCGGCACTCTCACTGGGTGTTGCGAAAGGCGCCTACGAGGCCGCCCTGAAATATTCCAAGGAACGGGAACAGTTCGGAAAACCGATCAGCAAGTTCCAGGGAATTTCCTTTAAACTGGCTGAAATGGCCACGGAAATCGAGGCCGCAGAGTTGCTTACCCACAAGGCAGCATTTCTTAAAAATGAAGGCAAGCCCATGAGCAAGTACAGCGCCATGTGCAAAATGTATGCCTCCGAGGTATGTGTGAAAGTGGCTAACGAAGCAGTTCAGATTCACGGGGGTTACGGGTATACCAAGGATTATCCGGTGGAGAAGTTTTACCGGGATGCCAAGTTGTGCACTATTGGGGAAGGAACCACGGAAATACAAAAAGTGGTTATCGCCAAGAATATTTTAAAATAAGATGTTGCGGTTTCATTAATTCATTTTATATTTGCCGTCGCAAAATGCTAAAAGAAAGGAGGTTGTAGCCTATGTTAATAATACCAGTTAAAGAAGGGGAAAATATAGATCGCGCTTTAAAACGTTTTAAACGAAAGTTTGACAGAACAGGTAAGATGCGTCAGCTTCGCAGGCGCCAGCAGTTTACTAAACCTTCCGTAGTACGGCGCCAGCAGATCCAGAAGGCTCAGTATATTCAGCGCCTTAAGGACGCAGAAGAAATTTAGGTCCGGCCTACCTTATAATATACAATCCCGCTCTTGCGGGATTTTTTTTGCTCCGGTGTAAAGGCTGGGTTTGCTAACTTTGTAATATGTCTGTCCGTGCCTTCATCGATTATCTCACCCTGGAAAGGAAGTATTCACACCACACTGCTAATGCCTATGAAAAGGACGTGAGAGAGTTCCGGGATTTTTGTGGGGAAGTTTTTGAAGTTACGGACCTGGAACAGGTGGAATACCCTATGGTACGAAACTGGATCGTTGCCCTCATAGACAAACCGCTTTCCAACCGTACGGTGAATCGCAAGATCGCCTCCCTGAAAGCGTATTACAAGTTTCTCTTGCGGACTGGGGTCATCAGCCATAACCCATTGGCCCGCCATAAGGCCCTTAAAACTCCCAAGAAGGTCGAGGTACCTTTTTCTGAAACTGAAATGGAACAGCTGTTGGGGGAAGTTACCTTTGATATGGATTTCGAAGGTACAAGAGACAAGCTCATTATTGATCTGTTTTACACCACAGGGATCAGAAGATCGGAATTGATCAACATAAAATTAGCCGATGTAGACAGCAACCACCGGACCATCAAGGTGCTGGGAAAGCGAAACAAGGAACGCTACGTTCCCCTTTTACCCGCAACGATATCCCTTATAGATGCATATGTAAAAAAGCGGGAAGAATTGGAGACCATCCGGGAACCCCAATTTTTGTTCCTGAC
This sequence comes from Lentiprolixibacter sp., assembly GCF_982873095.1. Lineage (NCBI taxonomy): Bacteria > Pseudomonadati > Bacteroidota > Flavobacteriia > Flavobacteriales > Flavobacteriaceae > Lentiprolixibacter > Lentiprolixibacter sp. The sequence goes on from NZ_CEYNTP010000316.1 coordinate 1,510, forward strand.
AGCCTCCGGTGGTAAGATATATGGTACCCTGGTCTATCGCATCATCAATGCCTGGCTGGGCAAGGTATCAACCAAGCTGAAAAAGAGCCCGCATGTCCTCCGCCATACCTTTGCCACCCACCTTTTGAATAAGGGGGCTGATCTGAATTCGGTAAAGGAACTACTGGGGCACGCAAGCCTGGCTTCTACCCAGGTGTATACCCATAGCAGCATTGCCGAACTTCAGAAGGTCCATGCAAAAGCGCATCCCAGGAACAAATAAAGGTATGCACAGCACACCCGCTATTATTTTACTTAAAGGAAGGGTGCAATAGGGAAGCAAAGGGTCAAGTTTTAAAATAAATCAGTTCAGGAATAGGGAAAAGGCCCCTAATTGCCCCCTGAAAATCACTACCAAATTGGAGGGGGTAGAACCTGTGGGAAGGACGCAAAACACTAGCCTTGAATGGAATCCAAAAATTTTCAAAAATAGTTTTGATTAAAAAAATAATTATCTACATTTGCAGTCCGTTAGAAATGACGGGCTTTTTTATGCGTTCAAACGCTAGAAAAGCCGATGTAGCTCAGCTGGCTAGAGCAGCTGATTTGTAATCAGCAGGCCGTGGGTTCGAGTCCCTCCATCGGCTCGAATGTTCCTAAAAATACTAAGGGCGGGGAGATACTCAAGCGGCCAACGAGGACAGACTGTAAATCTGTTGGTTTTTACCTTCGCAGGTTCGAATCCTGCTCTCCCCACAAAGGTAAAAGTTCCAGGTCGCATATCCGGGTGAAGGATATGCAAGAAAAATAGAAGATTTGGAAGGGGTTATTTGAAATAGTGAAAGTATAAAATTGCGGGAGTAGCTCAGTTGGTAGAGCGTCAGCCTTCCAAGCTGAATGTCGCCGGTTCGAACCCGGTCTCCCGCTCAACTAATTGAGTTCAGCTTTACGGTTTTTGGTATGGGAAGTAAGCCTAAAACTGAAAAGTTTGGACCCGTGAAACCCAAAAAGCCGACGTAGCTCAGGGGTAGAGCGTTTCCTTGGTAAGGAAGAGGTCACGGGTT
>NZ_CEYNTP010000317.1:0-2544 GCF_982873095.1 Lentiprolixibacter sp.
AAAACTTCAATATGCTTTGGGAACATGCCACAGGTATTGATGGAGGTAATTATGACAGGAACCACGGTATTGCTTTTATAGGGAATAACGGCACCCTGGTACTCAACCGTGCCGGGTGGGAAGTGCTTCCGGAAAAAGAATTCCAGGGTTGGGGAAAAGAGGGTACTCCAAAAATGAAGGGCATACCCTTACAAAATAGAGAGGGCAGCGGTCTGGACCTGCATACCCAGAACTTTATTAACGCTGTGAAAACGAGGGATGCACTAAGTTTGAATGCACCCTTGAAAGTTGGCTTTGATGCCGCTATGGTATGTCACATGGGAAATGTAGCCTACAAAGCGGGTACGCGCATCTATTGGGACAAGGACAAAGAAGCCTTTACGAACCCGGAAGCCAATACGTTGGCCGGGATAGAGTACTATAATGGCTGGCAATTGCCTGGATAGCGGGTGACGTTTTTTTAGGTAGCATCAGGACTTTTTTCGATAGCGGTCGTTTAATCCAATCCCCGCCCGGATCATGGGAGTTATTTTTTCGAGGCGCCCTTGTCTGGTTTTTTCCTGTTTTGCGCTGCTGATATACTCGCAATATTCGCGTTGTTTCCCGGAGGTTAAACTCTTGAAGCTTTCATTGAGGGAGGTATCGGATTGGAGTGCTTTTTGCAGAAGTTCCGGTATTTCCAGGCTTGTTTTACGTTGGGGTTTAATTTCCAATCCTTTTTTCTGATTCTCAATAGCTTCGTTCACATAAGTAGTTACCGAGGCATCATTGATTTCTTCGGGCCTGTTGAACTTCCAATGCCGCATGGCCTTGGTTTTGCCCTCTTGTGCGTTCTCCAGCACTTTCAGGGGATCACTTAGAAAAACTCCGTTGAAGAACCAAATGCCAAAATGGTGTTTAAACGCCATAATGCCCAGTACATTTTTGTTATTGAGCGTATATACCGGGGCACCCCATTTCAGCTGCTCTTTCAGTTCTGTTTTTAGCACAATCTCCCTTAGGCGCCTGATCCCTTTTCGAAAAGGGTGCTCCCGCTCGAAAAAGGCTTCTATCTTTTCCTGGCTCATGATTCCTTTTTTCTTTTAGCAGTAAGTTCACAGATTTTTACGATAACCTCTACTGCCTTTTGCATGCTTTCAATAGGGACGTACTCGTATTTACCGTGAAAATTATGTCCACCAGCAAAGATATTCGGACACGGAAGCCCCATATAGCTTAGTTGTGACCCATCAGTACCGCCACGTATGGGTTTAATGATCGGGATAATGCCCAGGGACCTCATAGCTTCTTCCGCAATGTCAACGATGTACTTTACAGGGGCCACCTTTTCCTTCATGTTGTAGTACTGGTCTTCAATTTTCACAGACAGGCCATTGGGGACCCTGGCATTTACCTTTTCTACGATAGCTTCCACCTGCTTCTTGCGGTTTTCAAAGAGTTCCCGGTCATGGTCGCGAATGATCATTTCGAGCTCAGCATGTTCGATAGCGCCGGTGATTTTCTGGATATGGAAAAACCCTTCCCTCCCCGAGGTACGTTCTGGTACCTGTTCCTTGGGCAGGGCATGCATGAATTCCTGCAGCAAGCCAATGGCATTAATCATTTTACCCTTCGCATAACCGGGGTGTACACTTTTTCCTCTGGCGGTTACTACAGCACTGGCCGCGTTAAAATTTTCGTATTCGAGTTCCCCTATCTGGCTCCCATCCATGGTGTACGCCCATTCTGCCCTGAACTTTTCCACATCAAAATGATGGGCCCCACGACCTATCTCTTCATCCGGGGTAAACCCAACACGAACCTCCCCGTGTTTGATTTCCGGATGCTGTATCAGATAGTGCATGGCGGTAATGATCTCGGCGATACCCGCCTTGTCGTCAGCACCCAGGAGCGTTGTACCGTCTGTCACAATTAGGGACTGCCCGTGATACAGGTTCAAATCCTCAAATTCCTTGGGAGACAGGACGATTTGCTTTTCAGCATTAAGTAGGATCTCATTACCATCGTATGAATCAATAATTCTTGGATTTACCCCTGTCCCGGAAAAATCCGGGGTGGTGTCATAATGGGATATAAAACCAATAGTAGGGATGTCCTGATCTGTGTTGGCCGGAAGCGTAGCCATGATGTATCCCTTTTCATCTATCTCAACCTCCTTCATTCCGATGTTTTTAAGCTCTGCCACCAATTTGTGGGCCAGATCCCACTGTTTTTCGGTGCTGGGGGTACTATCAGAATACGGATCACTTTGGGTGTCAATTTTTACATATTCCAGGAAGCGTTCAACTAGTCCTCGCATGATTGTAGATTTTTGTTAAAAGTACTGTTATTTTAAACGTTATCTTGCATGGTGTAAAAAGAAAGGAGATGCGTCATTTAACCCTGGTTTTGTTTGGTTTTGGATGGTTGATCCCGACTGCCGGGTTGGGACAGTCTGCATCCTGTACTTTGGGCCTGGGAGGGAAGGATACCGAGGTTATCCTGCAGGTATTCCAGCTCAGTGCAGAGCAACAGGCGCAAACCGATGTCTGGGTAGCCGATTAC
>NZ_CEYNTP010000318.1:0-2542 GCF_982873095.1 Lentiprolixibacter sp.
GGTAAACATCCACTTTTCCTCCGGGAGGGTATTCGTGGAGCCAAAAGCCCTGATAAGAATCAATGATTGTTTGCCCTTTGGTAGTTCTGCCTTCCATGCCCCAAGCAAATTCTTTTGTATGGGGAGCCAGCGGTTCCCAGCATCTGTTTTTACAAGAATCTCAGTATCGAAATACGATGCCGGATCCTGTGGCATGTTCATAGAGGTAAACAGCATTCTTAACAGCTGTAAACGCTGCGCGGATAAGGCCCGAGATTTACCTGTACTGTTTACCATAACCGCATAGCCAAATGTAGAAGTATATACATTGTAATCCCGTGGCTTTTCTTCAAGGGAATCAAGGTTTTGGTAATAGCGTTCAATTTCAGAAAAGTCCACCAATGTGTTTTTGGATTTGTTGTGCAGGCGACTTTCCTGTGCAGCTCCAGGAAAACCAATCATCAGGGTCAGGGCAGTCAATAAAATTTTGAAGAGGTTCATTTGTAACTAAAGCTGACCATAAAGGATTAAAGTTTATGATATTCAAGAATTTCCCAACTGTACATCTCCTATTTGAGACTTTGAATCATCGTACCGATGTCTTCCCTGGTATATTCTCCGATCTTTTTTATATAGTGCCCTTTACTATTAATTATGGCAAAGCCATAGCAGGCCTCACTTTGTTGAAAAAATTGATGCTGAAAAAAATTATCAGCATCTGCAAAATGGGCTATGCCGTCTAAGATGCTCCTTGCTCTGACAGCATCCCCATACACAAATAGATTACGGTTGTTCCCAAGAGGTACTTCTTTATAAAATTCCTCCCACCATTTAAGGGACGTGTTCAGGTTCTGATAATTGTCATAATGGCAATTGTTTATGGGCATGCGGTAGTTTACAAAAAGTAAGTCTTTCCCCTTCCAGTTGTACTGTTTGCGAATAAACTGCATCTGACTTTCCGTAAGTTGGCCCTTGCCATGGGTAGGATCCTCTCGTGCAAAAGCTATTTCCGGATGTTCGATCAGCTCGAGAAGATCAAAGACATTGTATTCTCCCTTATGTATATAAAACCGACCTGTTTTATCCAATACTACAAAGCTCCCACAAGGGTAGTGTAGGGGCAGAAAGGTTTTTTCAATTATCCCATTCCGGTCTTCAATCCCGTTATGTTGTTTCCCGAATGCGGATCCAATCCCTTTCTTATTCTTATACATAAAAAACTGGCTTACATTCGGCATTTTACGCACTTTATTGACATAGCGCTTAAAGACCCCCCTGAAATAGCGATGGTTTCCGGAATTGCATGGGTCGGGACCGTGATAGTAATTGATGACCAGCAGATGGCCTTCAGGAACGGGCTGATCAGAGAGCAAGCTGAGTTCCTTCCTGATCTCATCCAGTAATTCCGGTGTAACCTTCCCCTTTTTGATCCGCTGCACTTTAACGTTGACCGTAACAGTATCGGATTCGTATTTCAGTTTGTAATAGACGTAAGGGTCATGCGGTTCATTGAATTCCGCTTTGGTGATTTCTACGAAATCGTCATTCAAGTAGACTTCTTTCTGCTGTGCAGACGCGATACCCGCTAATAGCAGGAACGCAATAGACAGGATATACCAGCTTAAGGGCAGTATTTTCATTGATCTTTTTTTCACTGTTCAGTTACCAGCAACCAACAACTTTCAACTATCAACCATCAACTACATCACCCCTTCGGCAGCTTCTGCCGCTGCCCGATGGTAAAGTACAGAATGCAGCCCAGGAGGCCGGTGAAGATCACCACGATCACCCAGATGAGCTTGTCGTTCCCCTCGTAGGTGTTCCCAAGGATATCTACCAGGGCCACTATGGTGAGGAGCAGGGTTATGATGAGGATAAATAAGACGATGATCAGGACGGCCGGACTAATGGCGAGGGGTAGTAGCATGGGTGTTGGTTTTTAGTTGTTCGTTGTTCGTTGTTTGGTTTTGGAAAATCCATTCCAGTTATAAATAGATAGTAGTATCCTGTTTTAATGCTTTCAAGACCGATTCGGGGGTATTTAACTCCTTGTGGAAAATGAGGTCTATTAATGTTCCTTCTGTTTTTTGGTATCGTTTTTCCAGGGCTTCACTATTTTTCATCAAAAGCCCATCTTTGGATGGGTTATCCATTACTTCCTCAATCATCCCCAGCGCCCTCTCATCTGTTATCTCCTCCCAATCGGCAATGGCATCTGCACTTATTTTGCTTACGAAATTATCAAGGTCTTCCGCACGCCAGTAATTCAGTAGCTCATACTTAACTATTGGCCTGATCCCAATCTCATTGATCCGCGAAATGCATTCCTCAAGAGAGATTTCCCCATCTTCAAAGTGAAGCACCAGATTCTTGATCTTTATAAAACGTTCTTTTTCGTTCATTTTTTGCTATAGACAAGGTTTCAAATTGCTGCTAAGTAGATAGCTGAATCTCTTTGGGATTAGGTCCGTGCCGATTGTTGCCGGCGGTTCCCTCCAGAAGATATAGCACAAGCAAGGTAGTGGCTCCTAAGACAGGAATAAACCCTAGTAAAAGGAACCAC
>NZ_CEYNTP010000319.1:0-2534 GCF_982873095.1 Lentiprolixibacter sp.
CAGATAAACGAACAAACTATGGCCCTTGAACACGGGGCTGACCTGGTTCCTGGCGCTGCCATATCTCTTCGCAATGGAGAGCAACCAACTTCCTTACTGCTTTTGCAAGGCAAGCCCATTTCAGAACCTGTGGCAAAATACGGTCCGTTTGTTATGAATACCCAGGAAGAGATCCACCAAGCCATGCAGGAATACAGGGATACAGAATTCGGGGGCTGGCCCTGGCCGAAAGCAGAACACGTTCATGCCCGGGATAAGGGACGGTTCGCACTGTACCCGGACGGGCATTTGGAGGAACGGTAATGGACAACTGGTTACTTGCTGAATTGCTGGTGGATGCTGGCCTGTTTATACTGACCTGGATGGTACAGCTAATCATATATCCAGGTTTCCTGGCCTATTCCCCTTCTGATTTAACGTCCTGGCATAAACTGTACACCCCAAGGATCACGATAATCGTAGCCCCGTTGATGTTGTCGCAACTGGCACTTTCGCTTTTTCATGTGATCACCAGGGCAACAGGCCTGTCTCTATTGGTTTTCTTACTGGTATTGCTGAGCTGGGGGACCACTTTTTTTCTTTTCGTTCCCATTCACGAACGTATCGGCAAGGGGCAGGCAACAAGTAAAGACCTCAGGCGTCTGGTACAAAGGAACTGGCTGCGTACCGGCGTATGGACGCTCATATTAATATTGGATCTGGTCGCCTACATAAAGATTACAGGCGTACAATAACCTGGAGAACAAATAAGGGGTAATTAGTTAAGATCCGATCGAATAGCCTGGTGCAAGTATACCTTCGGCTTTTTCAGGATGCTTTTTGAGATAGGCAGCCACAAACGGACAAAGGGGAGCCATCAGTTTTCCCGATTCTTTGATTTGATCCAGCACTTTTCCTACAAGAATGCCCCCAATTCCATTTCCCTCCAGGCCAACCGGGACTTCTGTATGGGTCAAGAAAATAGTGTTTTGCGTATTCAGGATGTATTCAACAAAAGGAACATCCGGGTTTTCTCCAAGCTCAAAACGCTTTTTGGAACCCTTGTCCCGGTTAATAAGGGGCTGCTTTTTCCAGTTGATTGAATTCATGAGGTCCCAGTCCTGACTTATACCCTTACAATCTGGGCTCCGATGGCGCGTAGCCGGGTATCAATGTCTTCGTAACCCCGATCGATCTGTTCAATATTGTGAATGGTAGAAGTGCCTTTGGCGCTGAGGGCGGCAATCAAGAGGGAAATCCCGGCGCGGATATCGGGGGATACCATGGTCGTTGCCTTTAAGGTATATTTAAAATCATGCCCTATAACAGTTGCCCGGTGTGGATCACACAAAATGATTTTGGCACCCATATCAATAAGCTTATCTACAAAGAAGAGTCGGCTTTCGAACATTTTCTGATGGACAAGCACCTCGCCCTTTGCCTGGGTAGCTACTACCAGGATAATACTCAACAGGTCTGGCGTGAGTCCCGGCCAGGGGGCATCGGCAACGGTAAGGATGGACCCATCTATGTAACTTTGGATCCTATAACCGTCCTTGTGTTCCGGAATAAGGATATCCTCTCCCTTTCGTTCCAGGGTGATACCCAACTTGCGGAAGGCATTGGGGATCTGGCCCAGGTGTTCCCAGCTCACATCTTTGATGGTAAGCTCGCTCCTGGTCATTGCCGCCAATCCGATCCAGCTCCCTATTTCAATCATATCGGGAAGCATACTATGCTCTGTTCCGCCCAGTTCCTTCACCCCCTCTATTTCGAGCAGGTTTGAGCCAATGCCACTAATCCTGGCGCCCATGCGGTTGAGCATTTTGCACAGCTGTTGCAGATAAGGTTCGCAGGCGGCATTGTAAATGGTGGTCTTGCCTTCTGCCAGAACAGCGGCCATAACGATATTGGCTGTTCCCGTAACGGAAGCTTCATCAAGCAGCATGTAGGCGCCTTTGAGCTTTTTGGCCTCAACCCCATAGAAATGTTCTTCGCGGTTATACCTGAACTTGGCCCCAAGGTTGATAAATCCCTCAAAATGGGTATCCAACCTCCTGCGGCCGATCTTATCCCCTCCGGGCTTAGGGATGTAGCCTTTGCCAAATCGTGCCAGCAATGGACCTACAAGCATAATGGAGCCCCTGAGGCCTCTCCCGTCTTGCTTGAACTTTTCCGATTGTAAATAATCGAGGTTGATATCGTCTGCCTTGAAAGTATACGAACCCTTGCCTTTTTTCTGGATCTTGACCCCCAGGTCTTCGAGCAGCAAGATGAGTTTATTGACATCCAGAATGTCTGGGATATTGTTAATGGTGACTTTTTCAGGGGTTAGCAGTACGGCACAAAGAATTTGCAGTGCCTCATTCTTTGCCCCCTGTGGCCTGATCTCCCCGTGGAGTTTGTGGCCACCCTCGATTTTAAATGTACCCATTAATATTTCGGATTAATATCGTTTTTTACCGCGGCTTCCTCCGCGACCTTTTTTGCCAGAACTGCTGCTGCGGTTAGATTTTGATGATCGTGTTTTCAGGAATTGTCCGCTGTCTGTGAGG
>NZ_CEYNTP010000320.1:0-2528 GCF_982873095.1 Lentiprolixibacter sp.
GACTTCAAGTGTGTTCATATAATCGAGCCAGGCTACCCATTTGGCAATGTTGCCGTGGGCCACATAGGGATGGCATTCGTTGAAAACAAGGTCGCCTGTAAACAGGATCTTATCATCCGGTAAATACAGGATGAGGTCGCTCTCCGTATGGCCCTGACCTTTGGAGATCAATTGTATCTTCCGGTTGGGTCCGTCAAGATTCAGGATGCTGTCTACAAACATATCCGGAACGCGCGTCTTGACCTCTGTATAGCTGTTAGACAGGGTCTCATAATAAGGACGCCACATCAGGATTTGTTGATATTCCCGGGATTGTTTGTCACCGTCAAAGGCGAGATAAAGCGAATCATAATAGCTGAAACGTGCAGGTGCATTTTCCTTCTCAAAAGCGATCTGCAGCGGTTCCTCTTCTTCAATGAGCTTGCCGGTAACGGACGTGCTAACAATTTTAACTTCATCAGAAAATGCCTGGTTTCCCCGGATATGATCATTGTGAAAATGGCTGTTCACGACGTATTTTATAGGGGACAGATCCATTTCCGCCAGGGCGTCTGCTAATTCCTGAGCTACGGCAGGAGAAAGAAATGAGTCAAAAATTACGGTTTCCTTCCCATTATCAACAATACCCACATTGCAAATGGCTTTGCCGCCAAATTTGTGAATACAGCTGTATACCCCTTTGCCCAGTTCAAGGAACTCAAAATTGTCTGATACAACGCTATTATTGGGCTCTTCCTTGCAGCCCTGAAGCAGGAATACTATTGAGAATATCAGAGTAAATAATCTCATACGAAAACAGGTTATCTGACAGCTATCCTTTTCCAGTGCCTGACTTCCAGATCCCGGGCAGGTTGATGTCATAACTAAGATAGGGAATAAAACAGAGCCCTGGAGCAATCGGGCTATAGTCTTTAATAAACAGCTGTAAGCAAGAATTCCTCAGGCTTCAGTTCGCCACACATTCAGATTTAGATGAGAATCGGGCCCTTTTCACCCAGGTAAATTATTAATCCTTTATGCTGTTAATTCAATCAAATTACCTTCGGGATCAGCGATTAGACATTCATAATATCCATCTCCTGTTCCCTTGGTTCTCTAATTATGGTGATTCCGTTATCCCTAAGTCTTTCGGTTAGCATATCTATTTTTTCTTTGCTACCCACAGAAAATGCTAAATGAGTTAACCCATAAAGAGAACCGGGTTTTCCCATCCTTTCCGAGATATCAGAACTACGCATTAATTCAAGGCGAGCACCATTTTCGAATGCCAGAAAGTAGGAGCTGAAATTTTTCCTGGAGTTGTAATATTTCTTATTCGAAGGTAGGTCGAAGAATTTGAGATAAAACTCCCGCATTCGTTCTAAATCCTTGGTCCAAATACCAAGATGCTCAATTTTCATATAAATTTTCCCTTAAAGGGTATCCAACTAATATGCGTTGCCTGATTTTTCTAAAGAATTGGATCATTGTGATTTAGTGCTATGATATTACTCCAAATAGTCCTTTATGTGGTTCTTAAGCCTTACTGTTTTTTTAAGCACGCTGTTCTTTAATTCAGCTCCCTGGTACCGGAAGTGCCCCCTGTCCTTTATCATATTATGATATCGCTGATCACTTAAAAGCGCTTCGTAATCTACCGGAATTAACCCGAACTCGTCATTAAAGACATTGTTTTCCATTGATTTTATCCTAAAGTACTTATGGGACAAAGGCAGCACCTCAGTTGGCCAAAAGAGGTCCTCTAATCTTATGGTCTGTGAAATAAGAAATCCATAATCGCTGTCGAAAAGCGTGATGATGGATTTTCTCAAGCTGTCTGATGAGATAATATCAAATCCCCGGCTTTCAATTGACCTGAATGCGGTTGAGGAAAGGACGATATCATCGGAGTATTCTGCCCTCCCAAAGTGGTAATCCATACTGTCCTGGTAAGGCAATTTGTTTTCCAGGACTTTGAGTACAGCTTTAATAGACGTGATGCATTTGTACTCTTCCTGAATACTTGCCTTTAATACTTTTTCGTTAAAGCTGAGGTTTTCAAAAAGTTCTTTCAGCAGTCGCTTTTCAATCTGGTTTTCTATCCTATTTTGATTCCAATTGTTTATCTGAAGTGCAATCAAAATCCCGATAACAACCAGTGCGATTTCACCAAGTGCATAAATCAAATATTTGTTGAATTTATTTTCAGTCAGCAGTCTTTGACGGATTATTCGGAAGAATTTGAGCATTATTCAGCTATTTGTAAATGGTAATATATGGATATATCTGTCTGAAAGGTTGTAAACACAGTTTTAATATATAAAATCATTAAGCCAGGCTGTTAAGATATGTCCTGCGCCCTATATCCAATTCTTTAAGCAGCGCTTCGCGTAACTCCTGAAGCTGGAGCAACTTGTCTTTTTTATTTGTTTTAAGCCTTAAATAAGTTATATGTCCCTGATAGCGGTACCACTGATTGATATAAATGACAGTAAATAGTCCGGCTGGATACAAGGATAATGCAAAGACAATACCCCAAAGCCAGTTCG
>NZ_CEYNTP010000321.1:0-2506 GCF_982873095.1 Lentiprolixibacter sp.
TCACCCCCTGTATGACCGGAAGAACAAGGTTGCGGTCGTCCTCGTCAAAAATATCGTCCTTGGTTCGTATTCGTTCCTCACCCCGCCATATGAACCCTTTAAGTCTTCGGCTGTTTTCAGGCAATTCGCTTTCAGGAAAAATATCCCCGTCAGGATTGGTGAAAAAAGTAATTTCTTCTATGTCGCTCTCAGCGAGGGTCATCCGGATCGCACTGCAAATGGTCTTGTTGATCCCTATGAGCTCGTTATTATCATTGTACATATAGTAGATCACCTCAGTGTTCTTGACCAGGTCCACGGTACGGAGGGCATTGTCAATGAATTTACCAAACAGGTCTTTCCCTTTGGCCTGGTTATAGCCCTTTTTACCAATGCTGTCCAGGGAAATTACAAAGGCATTGTTCAGGACCTTTAGTGAATCCAATTTATTGGTCGCTTTGTCGCTTATCAGATGGATACTGTCACCGGTCATCTGGTTTTCCAGATTCCAGAGTACAGGTTCTTTGATCAGTTGGGTGACGCCGCTTTTTTCGGTGTAATGAATGGAGTCACATTTCCCGCTCAAATCGGTTTTGAAAAATTTTGCATTCCTGAAGGCCCTGAGAATGCGTTCTTCTGGTTTTCCGGTTACCATCAGGGTATCTCCATGGATGTAGAGGGAATCCTGTTCGACCAGATTGATAGCCACCGGCCTTTTCGTTGCAAAAACGGAGTCCTTTGCTTTGAACACCTCTGCATAATGTGCGCGGATAATTCCTTTGTTGACGGTATCGGTGACTACAATGTTATTGGTTGCCGACGCAAATTCAGTGGCCTTGTCAAAATACACACTGTCCCCTTCGATGATCCTGTTATTGTAATCGATCCGAGTATTCTTAACCCCGTATCCCCGCTCGATCTTCGTATCGTAAAAACCCCGCTCGCTATATATCTTGTAGGTCTTCCCCGTGATGGTAGAAGGGCCGTACATATAGGCATTTTTTGAGGAGGTGTAATAATCCAGTCGTTCTGATTCTACTGTATATTCAGGATTTCTGATGATTACGCTGTCCTGGAACTGGTATTTCTTCAGGTCCATAAAGTAGCGCCCTATCCTGCTGGTCAGGGTGTTGGCCGAATCCACGACGCGGCCTTTGGTATTGTAATAGGCTTGTTGTGCTTCCCGGTCGAAATACAGCGTATCTGTCCGCAGCGTCATCTGGGCATTGGTAAGCACCACATTTTCCCTGGCCTTAGCCAGTTTGGTGTTGCCGTCATAATCCAGCTTTTTAGCGGTCATCATAACTGAATCCCCCTGCTTCAACCGGATATTGCCGATGGCCTGTAGTTTATTTTCTTTTTGGTAAAAAATAGCGACATCACACCAGAGGTCTGCCCCTTGGTGTTCGAATTGTACCTGCCGGGTATCCTTGCTGAAAATGGAGGCACCGGGTGCTTTTGCTTCATCCTTGGTGAAATTCGCCCCGTAAACAATCCTGATTTCCCTGCCCTCTGGCTCAGTTTCCTGTCCGTAGGCCAAGCCGAAGGTCAATAGCATTAAAGTTAGAAGGGAAGTCTTCACAACCGACTTATTTTGTCCAAAAATAGGATTTTTTGAAGGAGGGTATTGCCTATTAAGATAGATTTAATACCGGGATTTACTGCCGTTATTTTGCCAGTAGTTACCTGTGAATCGTCTGTAAGCGGTCCGGGCCAACCGATACAATTTTCACTGGCACGCCAAGTTTTTCCTCCAAAAAGGAGATGTAATCATGCAGGGTGGCCGGTAAATCTGATGCTGAAGTGAGGCTGGTCAGGTCCTTTTTCCAACCCTTTAAAGTAGTATACACAGGACTTACATTCTCTGATTCGATATTGTAAGGCAGGTGCTCAATTTCCTTTCCCTTGTACTTATAGGAGGTACATACCTTTATTTCTTCAAAACCGCTGAGGACGTCGGCTTTCATCATCATCAATTCGGTAACCCCATTGATCTGGACGGCGTATTTCAGTGCCACCAGATCTAACCATCCGCACCTCCTTGGGCGGCCGGTTGTAGCACCAAATTCATTACCAACCCTACCCATTGTGGCACCCGCCTCATCGAATAATTCTGTTGGGAACGGGCCACTACCCACCCGGGTGGTGTAGGCCTTGAAGATCCCAAAGACCTTTCCTATTCCTGAAGGTGCTACCCCGAGCCCTGTGCAGGCCCCGGCAGCCGTTGTATTGGATGAAGTGACATAGGGATAGGTGCCGAAGTCAATGTCCAGCATAGATCCCTGGGCCCCTTCTGCCAGTATTTTCTTTCCATTTTGCTGTGCCTGGCTCAGGTACTCCTCACTATCGATAAAATTGAGGGATTTAAGCGTTTTTATGGCAGCAAAGAACTCGCTTTCCAGTTCATCCAGATTGTACTGGATATCCACATTGTAAAACCCAATCATGGCCTCGTGTTTATTGGCCAGTGACCTGTATTTCGATTTCCAGGTGTCCAGCTCCAGGTCACCGATTCGCAGACCGTTCC
>NZ_CEYNTP010000322.1:0-2500 GCF_982873095.1 Lentiprolixibacter sp.
GATGCTCAGACACCTGGGCCCCGACACGGGTTTTGATTCCATTGGGGATTTTCAGCAGGCCTATCCGTTAAGTCGATTTCTGAACCTGCTGGATCGTACAGACCAATTGGCAAAAACCATCCTGTACAATTTGAACCCCTCCCAAAACGAGGTGTTTGCCTCGATGATCGGAAATTTTAATGATGGACGGATAAAGGGTAAAATGCAATATGGTGCTGCCTGGTGGTATTTGGATCAGCTGGATGGCATGGAAAAACAGATCAATTCCCTGTCTAATATGGGGGTATTAAGTTGTTTTGTCGGGATGCTGACCGATTCGCGAAGCTTGTTGTCCTTTCCCAGGCATGAATATTTTAGGAGGTTGTTATGTAACCTCTTTGGCAATGACATGGAAAAGGGGTGGCTTCCTTCTGACGTAACCCATATAGGTAAAATCGTGCAGGATATTTGTTATCACAACGCAAGGGCATATTTTGATTTCTGGACATGATATTTGGCGCGAAGAAAACATATAGTATATGGGTATTGGTCGCGGTGCTTTTGATGGGCTGCAGGGACACGGATACTATTAAACACATTCGGTTGGCTCATGGTCTGGACATCAACCATTCTGTTCATAAGGCAATGGTGAAGATGGGCGAGGATTTAGCTGAACTGTCCCAGGGTTCCCTTCAGTTGGAGATCTATCCCAACCAGCAATTGGGTACGGAACGGGAGATTTTGGAATTGATACAGATAGGAAGCCTCGACATGACCAAGGTCTCGGTGGCCACTTTGGAAAATTTTGCGCCGAAAACGCGTATTCTGGGCTTACCCTATCTCTTCGAAAATCGTGAACATGCCTTTGAGGTGCTTGATGGCGCCATCGGGCAGCAATTGCTGGATGACAGCCAAAAGTATTGGTTAAAAGGGCTTGGTTTCTACGATGCGGGCAGCCGAAGTTATTATTCCAAAGAACGACCGATAGAACACCCGGATGATCTGAAGGGATTGAAGATCAGGGTCATGGAAAGCGTCACGGCCATGGACATGGTGCGAAGTATGGGTGGGACACCCACGCCTATTTCATGGGGAGAACTCTATACTTCCCTACAACAAGGGGTAGTTGATGGAGCAGAGAACAATCCACCAAGTTTTTACCTCTCGAGACATTATGAGGTTTGTAAGTACTATTCCCTAAATGAACATACCTTTTCACCTGACGTCCTGATCGCGGGTACGCACTTTTGGAGCAAACTTTCTGAACAGCAAAGAGGTTGGTTAGAGGCGTCTGTCCGTAAATCCATTGCCTATCAAAGGAAGCTATGGATCGAAGCCGAAGCCGAGGCCATTGAAGCAGTGCGCAAAGCAGGGGTTGAGGTCATCTACCCAAAGAAAGGACCCTTTGCACAGCGGGCCGAAAACGTATATCGTCAATACGAAGTAGATGATGAATATTATGGTATCATCCAGGAAATAAGGAAAATGAGAGGATCATGAGGTTCAGAAAAAGGTTAGATAACTTTTTGGGCCGCGCATTGATTTTGATCATGGTGGTAATGGTCGTGAATGTGCTCTGGCAGGTTTTTAGTCGCTACATCTTAGGAACACCAAGTTCATTTACTGATGAACTGGCGCGCTTCCTGATGATTTGGGTAGGTATTT
The DNA here is from genome assembly GCF_982873095.1 of Lentiprolixibacter sp. NCBI lineage: Bacteria > Pseudomonadati > Bacteroidota > Flavobacteriia > Flavobacteriales > Flavobacteriaceae > Lentiprolixibacter > Lentiprolixibacter sp. The sequence continues at coordinate 1,645 of NZ_CEYNTP010000322.1, forward strand.
TGGGTGCAGCCTATGTGTCCGGACAAAACGGGCATGTGTCTATCGATGTATTGGCACGGCGTGGCAGCCCAAAGCGCCAAAAGAGATTGAAGCATGTCGTGCGGATCGCCATTGTCCTGTTTTGCCTTTTTGTGATGGTTCTGGGAGGATTTCGCCTGGTCTATGTCACCTATGTACTCGAACAGTACTCCCCGGCTCTTGGCCTGCCCCTGGCGATGGTGTATTTGGTGATTCCCATTAGTGGGGTACTCATTATCTATTATAAGATTTCTGATATGCTGACCCCTTAGGCCATGGAATACGTACCGATTTTTGTCCTGATTTTCAGTTTTATAGGCCTTTTGGCCGTTGGCACCCCGGTGGCGTGGAGTATTGCCATCTCATCACTTCTGACCATGTTGGTGAGCATCCCTGCGCTACCTGCATTTACTACCATATCTCAGCGCATGGCCACGGGGCTGGACAGTTTCGCACTCCTGGCCATTCCCTTTTTCATTCTCTCAGGAGAACTGATGAATAATGGGGGTATCGCACATCGTCTGATTGCCTTTGCCAAGACCCTCGTAGGTGCGCTACCCGGCGGTTTGGCGCTAATTAATATTATATCTGCGATGCTAATGGGTGCTATTGCGGGATCAGCTATGGCTTCTGCCTCTGCCATGGGGAGCATTTTGGGCCCTGAGATGAAAAGAGAGGGTTACGACAATGAATTTGGCGCCGCAGTAAACATCACTTCGGCCACTACTGGACTCGTGATTCCGCCCAGCAATATTTTGATTGTCTACTCCCTGGCCAGTGGGGGAGCATCGATCGCGGCGCTTTTTGTTGCGGGCTATGTGCCGGGAATTTTAACAGG
>NZ_CEYNTP010000323.1:0-2497 GCF_982873095.1 Lentiprolixibacter sp.
GTCCCCAACCCGGAGACCGTTTCTGCCGGTCTTATCCATGTAGGTGGGGCCAATGCCTTTCAGGGTAGAACCGATCTTTGCCTTACCCTTGGAAGTTTCGGATGCTGCATCCAAAAGACGATGGGTAGGAAGAATCAGGTGCGCTTTGCGCGAAATGAGCAAGCGCGATTTGATATCGATATTGTACTTCGCCAGGTTGTCCAGTTCCTTCTTGAATATCACCGGGTCTATAACTACCCCGTTGCCTACTACATTGATGGCATTGTCGTGGAATATCCCAGAGGGAATGGTGTGCAATACATGTTTGATGCCATCGAATTCAAGAGTGTGTCCCGCATTCGGACCCCCCTGAAAACGGGCTATGATATCATAGTTCCTGGTTAGTACATCGACGATTTTTCCCTTGCCTTCGTCCCCCCATTGGAGGCCCAACAGTAAGTCTACTGCCATGTGGTTTTATTGGTTAGTGGTTTCCTGTTCTGATTTTTTTCGGGTGCCATAAAAATACAAGGAGTGGTTATTGATCTCTATGTCAAACACTTCTTCTATGGTCTTTTTGATCGATTCAATGCGGGGGTCACAGAATTCAACCACTTCACCGGTATCCGTCAGGATTACGTGGTCATGTTGCCGGTCAAAGTAGGATTTCTCGTATTGTGCCTGGTTTTTTCCAAACTGGTGTTTACGCACCAATTTGCACTCCAGCAGGAGTTCAATGGTATTGTACAGGGTAGCGCGGCTCACGCGATAGTTCTTGTTTTTCATCTTGATATAGAGTGATTCAATATCAAAATGATCATCACTGTCATAGATTTCCTGCAATATGGCGTAACGTTCCGGAGTCTTCCGTTGACCGTTCTCTTCCAGATAGGCCGTAAATACTTGTTTTACTATTTCCTGGTCCTTAGTAGTTCCCATGGCCGTGCATTATGCTCAAAACAGCAAAGGTACGTTTAAAAATAAAAATCTCCCTGATCGGCTGTCCTTCTTTTTCAGAGGCAGACGCTACCCTTACAGTCGTACCACCTTTTCGATCCCGTTGATCTGTTTTAAGCTGTTGATCAGTTTTTTCAGGATAGCATTGTTTTTTACCACCAAAGTTATTCTCCCGGTAAACGTCCCGCCTTCCGTACTGAAGTTCAGGTTCCTCATATTAACGTGCATGTTGGCGGAGATGATCTCTGTTATCTTGTTCATCAAACCGAGGTTATCTATACCGGTAAGCTTGATTTCTGAAGTAAACTCTTCCTGTGAGGAATCAATCCATTTGGCTGAAATGATCCGGTAAGCGTAGTTAGACTGGAGGGATATGGCATTAGGGCAATCCTTTTTGTGCACCTTAATGCCCTCATTTACGCTAATAAAGCCAAATACTTCATCTCCGGGTATGGGGTTACAGCATTTGGAAAGCTTGTAGTTAAGCTTTTCCTCTTCCTTGCCAAATACGAGGAGATCGTACTTTGAGGTGATTTCCTCCCGGTGGATGTCTTCCGGGACCGCCTTACGCCTGATCTTGTTTTTGAAGAAACTGATGAATGCATTACTGTAGGAAGAAGCGAAATCCTTTATCTTTTGATTGTCTATGGAACCAATACCTACCCGATAGAATAGATCAAGACTGGTTTTCAGTTTAAAGTAAACAACCATCTTGTTGATCACATCCTCATTCAGAGTGATCTTTTGTGACTTGAGCTTTCTGCGAAGGATTTCCTTTCCTTCTTCCCCAATTTTCTTTTTCTCTTCCCGCAGGGAGGAGCGGATCTTTGATATTGCCCTTGCCGTGGTTGCATAGTCCAGCCAGTTCTGGTTGGGCTTGGCGGTTTCTGAGGTGATGATCTCTACCTGGTCACCACTTTTCAGTTTGGTATTCAGGGGTACCAGTTTTCCATTAACCTTGGCACCGCGGGTTCTCATACCCACTTCTGTATGGATATGGAAGGAAAAATCAAGTGGGGTGGCCCCTTTTGGAAGGGATTTCAGCTCGCCCCTAGGAGTAAATACAAAGATTTCCTTAGCGTACAGGTTCAGCTTGAACTCCTCAACAAAATCCACAGCATTTCCATTTGAATTTTCAAGGGCTTCCTGCAAGCGGTTGAGCCATTCTTCAATCCCCAGTTCTTTCTGTTCCCCGTGCTTGTATTTGAAATGGGCAGCATAGCCTTTTTCTGCAATCTCATGCATGCGTTCACTGCGAATCTGTACTTCTACCCACTTTCCTTCGGGGCCCATTACTGTAATGTGCAATGCCTCGTAGCCTGTAGACTTCGGGGAGGATATCCAGTCTCGCAGCCTTACCGGGTTGGGCGTAAAATGATCTGTTACTATGGAATAGATTTTCCAGGCGAGGAACTTCTCGTTCTTGGCATCGGATTTATAGATGATCCGGATGGCGAATTTGTCATAGATTTCATCGAAGCTTACATTCTGGGCCAGCATTTTCTTGCGGATCGAAAAAATAGACTTCATCCTGCCTTTGACCATATAGTTCAGGCCTTCT
>NZ_CEYNTP010000324.1:0-2476 GCF_982873095.1 Lentiprolixibacter sp.
TCATCCCCTTTTATAACTTTTTTGTATGCCATATGATTATTGAAATGTGTACAACTTGTTATATGGATTCTAAGATAGCATTTTATCCCTTGCCGTTTCCAGATAGGGATTTTGGTTCAATAGAATGTTGTCCATTGTGGTTTTGATGACCATCATACCTTATCACCATGGGCCTTCCTATAAATGGGCTGCTTTTGCTCTTTGACAAAAATTCCATCCAATTCCTCCGGCAACTTCTCGTGACCTCCCAGGACCAGAATGCCGTTGGGCTGCAGAAGGGCTTTCATTTTATCAAAAAGGATCAGCTGCAGTTCGGTTTGAAAATAAGTAGCGACCAGATTGCGGCAGAGGACAAGGTCGAACTGCCCTTCCGGCTGGGTTATGCGAATGTCCTGACAAATCCATTCGATGTTTTTTTTAAATGCAGGATGAAGGCAATAGGTATCCTCCTCTTTATAAAAGGCGGTTGACAACCAGGTTTTTGGCAGGGCTTTTAAGGAGCCGTAGCTGTAACAACCGGCCCGGGCGCGATCCAGTACCCGGCTGTTGATGTCTGTAGCAAGGATCTTAAACTCCAACCCCGCAAATTTTTTCTTCAGTGCAAAATGCCAGATCAGGGAGAGGGTGTAGGGTTCTTCCCCGGAGGCGCATCCGGCCGACCAGCAGCGGAGGGGACGATCTTCGGCCATTGCCCTACGGGCCAGCGCTGGTAAAATTTCACTTTTCAGATGATCAAAGATTGCCCAGTCCCTGTAAAACCTGGAGATCACAATGCCACACATTTCATCGAGCACGGACCACTCTGCTGGATGGGCGTCCAGCCAGCGCTGATAGTCTTCATAAGCCTCCAAACCCAGGGTGGCCATGCGCCGCCTGATCCGCTTACAGACCTGCTTACGAACCTTCCGGAAACCCGCCCATTGCATCCGCATCCGGGGAAGCGCCCATTGTAAGAACTGTATACAACCGTTGGTCATTGTAGCCTAATAGATGGATAAAAATAAAAATTCAAATTCCCGGGCAATTCAGTCCCAGGTCAGGGCCAGGGTATCCTCATTAACCCAAACAGCTTCGGTGCCAAATTGTTTTCCTTCCCGGTTCAGCACCCCCCTTAACCAATTGGCATCTTTTTTACGGGGCCTGTTTAATTGGAATTTTCTGAGCTGTGTCGGAACCATATGCAGGGAGGCCAGGCTTCCCAGTGCCCTATCCCAGTCTATGAAATACATCAGGCCCAGGTCACCTCTATATTGTTCATGCCCGCTGATGCCTTCATAGTCATTGATAAGGTCCCCGCAACCGTATAAAATGGGTTTGCCCTTATAGACTTCAATACCCATGATATGGTGGGAGGAATGCCCATGGATGATATCAGCCCCGGCCTTGTCTATCAATTCATGGGCGAAGTCTCGCTGTCTCTTTGTAATCTCATACCCCCAATTACCGCCCCAATGCAGGGATACCACTACCAGGTTTCCCTTGGTTTTAAAGGGTTTAATTTCCTGAGCAATCGTCTCAATGGCCTCCACAGATCCAGGGTTTACCACATTCAGGCCCGGTCTTCCTTCTCCCGCTTTCCACTCTTCTGGAATGCCACTGGAAGGCATCCCATACCCAAATACCAGGACAGTACCTTTGTCCACCACAGAGAGTACGGCCGGTTGCTTAGCCTCACTATCATTGCGACCAGCACCGGCAGTTTGGATATTCACTTGTTCAAGCGCTCCTAAGGTTTCCAGCAACCCTTTCTCTCCCCAGTCCAGTACATGATTATTTGCCAGGACGCAACAGTCGATCTTAGCACTGGTCAGGCACGGGATATTATCGGGATGCATACGGTAGTTGATCCCCTTATCCGCATAATCATTGCTCTTTGTAATGCTGGTCTCCAGATTGATGATCCTGAGGTCCGCTTCTTTGATCACCCCCAGGCCGTAATTCCAGATGTAACCGAAATCTACCGGCTTTGGGATGCGGCCATTATGTTGCTCTGCCAGTTTAACATAGTCCCTGGCATTCTTTATATAGGACTCGTAAATTTTCGGATCAGAGGGGTGGAGCAATATCTGGTCAATACCCCGACCGGTCATTACATCACCTGATAGAAAGATGGAGATCGATTTATCCAAGATAGCGTGCCTTAAAATGATGGCAAATAAATTAGAGAAGTACGGGGACCCGGGGAATGATTTAGGTCAGTAAGGAGGACTTCGGGACGTTGCGTGTTGAAAACAAAAAAAGAAAATGGGATTTGAAGGATTATCTACATGATCCTCACGCGCTCCACACCTTCACTTCGTTACGGTGCGCAAAGCCCTGTTCAAACCAAAAGAGGAGGATTATCTACATGATCCTCACTGCGCTCGCTCCTGAAAATAGAAAATCCAACGGCTTCGCCGTTAATTTCCCTTTTACTTCGAACGATAAAACAAGTTTTTCGTTCTACGTAAAAGAAAAATCCATCACAATCAGTGAT
>NZ_CEYNTP010000325.1:0-2440 GCF_982873095.1 Lentiprolixibacter sp.
GAGGCATAGATCTTCAGGCTACTGTGGTCCTTTCCTTCGTAACCGTCTACCAACAATTGGGTATCGATATAACCGCTTAGCGCCACCAATTTGCTGATCTTTTCAGGATAGGACAGGGCAATGGAATAGCTTAGAACCGTGCCCTGGCTAAAGCCAAGCAGGCTTATATTATCCGTGTCAAGGCCATAGGCCTCACAGGCCTCGTCAATGAATTTAAGAATAAGTTCCCTTGATTGCACGGCTTGTTCCACATCGCTCCACCTTCCGTGAGATGCTTCAAAATTTATTGCATACCAGGCATTGCCAAAGGGAGGCAGGGGGATTGGCGCCCTCGCAGAAATCACACAAAGGGCTTCCGGGAGTTCCGGGGCAAAGGAAAACAGGTCTTCCTCATTGCTGCCGTACCCATGGAACATAAAAAGCACCGGTGGTTTCCCCTGACGCAGGTTAGACGGCCGGATCAAATGGGTTAAGGATAACGGGGCTGTTGTCATATATTACTGGATAAACGTAAACCATTTCTGAAAATAACTACCGAGGAGGGGAACTTCATTTCTTTTACCGGAAATGGCCCCCAAAAAGCCATAAAACCAGAGGACAATATAGAATAGATAGAGGGCATACCAGGCATATTGGTTGAACCAAACACTGAGAAACAAACCACAGGCGATGAAAATCAGGTGTAGTCCGAACGCCTGGCGCGTATGGAAACGTGCAAAGGCGTGCTTGGGCTCTATATTCATGCTGATGGCGATTAAGGCCCCCACAAGGGTCAGGTAGGCAACAATAGCAGTGGTTTTTCCGGGAAGAGGTGTGCTCATTGCAAGAGGTGTTGGGATGTTAGGTTCCTTAAATATGGATCAGCTGAGTATACGGTCCTTATTGATGATTCCATAGACCTTTCCTTTGAGCGTTTCCCCGAGGTACATGCTGTTCTTGGAAGTCGACAATAGATGTTCAGAGCCTACTGTGTAGGTCGTATCAGGATCGAAGAGGGTAAGGTTGGCCATTGCCCCTTCCTCAAGCACTGGAGCGTCTAACCCAAACCTTTCCCATCCCTTTGATAACAAAGTCACCGCAATTTCTTTTCCCAACAAGGTGTTCAGGACCCCAAACCCATGTTCCAGTCCCAGTGAACCGTATGCAGCATGATCAAACTCCACCCGTTTTTCCTCTACATCCATTGGGGAGTGGTCAGTGGTAATAAAGTCAATTATCCCGCTCTTAAGACCCTTTATCAGGGCTTTATTGTCTTCCTTGGTCCTTAGAGGAGGCGTTACTTTGTAGTTGCTGTTGAATTCTTCAAGGACATTGTCCTGAAACCACAGGTTATGAAGTGCCGCACTGCAGCTAACATCTAACCCTTTCTTTTTGGCAGCGTCAATAAGGTGTACTGATTTGGCTGTGGATATTGTAGGGATGTGCAGGCTTCCCCCGGCGTATTCCAGAATAGACAAATCCCTTGCGATTTGAATTTCTTCAGCCAGTACTGGGATACCCTTCAGGCCAAGCCTGGTGGATACCACCCCTTCGTTTACTACCCCTTTACCCGATATTTGTATATCCATGGGGAAGGAAAAGACTACGGCATTAAAATTCTGTGCGTATTGCAGTGCGATCTTAAGGAGATTTCCATTTTCAATAGCCAGCTTATAGTCGTAAAAACCCACTGCACCCGCCTTCTTCATATCGTAAAGTTCAGCCAGCTCTTTGCCTTCACTTCTTAGGGTTAGCGCTCCGAGGGGATAAAGTTGCGCCACTGAGTTTTCAGCGGCCTTCCTGAGAAAAACAATAGCTCCGCTGCTATCAGGGACGGGATAGGTATTCGGATTCAAGAGCATGCCGGTAAACCCACTTTTCCCGGCCACTTCGAGACCGTGAACAATGGTTTCACGCTCTTCAAAACCTGGTTCCCCAAAACTAACACCACTGTCAAACCAACCCGTGGAAACATGCAAATTGGGAAAAGTAATTGTTTTGGCTTTGGAAGGGGCATCGATTTTCGCTGCGATTTTTTCTATCCTGCCATCCTTGATCAATAGGTCCCTTTTTTTGAGATGAAGTTGCTTGGCGTTGGGCGCAATAAGGGTAGCCGATTTAAGGAGTATGGTCATTTTACAAGCTTTTGGATAAGAACTTCGGCAAGTGCGAATAACAAAGCAAAAATAACAAACCATTTCCAAAGGGTTGTTATCCGGCCCTCATTTTCGATGATTTCAAACAGCTCCGGAATGCTTTCTGAGATTTCGTACGTATCTGTTACAGCGGGTAGGGTATAGGTAAGCTGGCTCTCTTTCCTGGGGTAGTTAAAACTTAGATGGGTCACTTCCTGTTCTCCAACACGTGCAGTGTAATTCCCGGCAATATTGGGATCATCCAGGAAGGTGAGCGTAGTTTTATTGGCAAAGCTCTTTTGAAGTGGGATGAATTCATAGGTGTC
>NZ_CEYNTP010000326.1:0-2431 GCF_982873095.1 Lentiprolixibacter sp.
CATTCCGGAAGAAAATTTAAGTTCAAGATCGGCAGCTGATTTTGCGCTGGCACAGACCCTGCACGATTGGGGCATCCGGCAATTCCTATTGAAAAGTCTGCACTGGGTGGAAAAAGGAAAACTCGATTTTCGATTTAACCTAAGGGTACTTGCCACCAAAATGGAGGAAATTGGCGATTCACTGGATACTACAGCATCCTTTCTCGGACCTGTATTATTCCTTGGGGGCAGCCGTTCGGAATATATTTCCGAATCCGACTTCCCTCTTATAAGGAACCACTTCCCTGAAGCACAATTGAAAACCGTTTCCGATGCCGGACACTGGCTGCATGCTGAAAACCCTCAGGAATTCTTCCAGTATTCCTTTGACTTCCTGCAGGAGGGATTGGAGCAAGATGGCACTACACCGGCATGATTTAACGCCGACCATCTTGCGTGTGAACTAAATTTGGTTAAATTTGGCTTTACGCTGCCTTAACGGTAGGTTAACTAAACTAAATTCAAACTAACGAAATGAAAAAGTTTTTGATGTTGTTCGCTTTGGGCGGACTTTTTCTGTTTTCTTGTAGCGATGATGATGTAATTACCGATCCGGTTCCGGATCCCGATCCGATCGTTTATACGGCAGGGAGTGCTAATTTTTCAACCTATGTAGCCCTGGGGACTTCTATTACTGCCGGTTATACCGATGCGGCCTTGTTTATTGATAGTCAAACCAATTCCTTCCCCAATATGCTGGCAGGAAACTTCGCCCTGGTTGGCGGAGGTGATTTTGATATCCCCTTTATGGCAGACAATCTCGGAGGTGCCACTCTGGGCGGGCAGCCCATTCTGGGTAATCGCCTGATCCTGGATTTTTCAACGGGGTCTCCCTCACCAGTTGAGGTGAGCGGAACGGGGACTACCGAAATTTCGAATGTACTTTCTGGTTCCTTTAATAACATGGGAGTGCCTGGCGCTAAAAGCTACCATCTGGTAGCACCTGGGTATGGGAACGTGGCAGGGGTAGCTGTAGGACTTGCCAACCCTTATTTTGCAAGGTTTGCGAGCTCACCCAATGCTACAATTCTGGAAGATGCCCTTGCACAGAACGCTACTTTCTTTACCCTTTGGATAGGAAACAACGATGTTCTGGGCTTTGCAGCTGACGGAGGCTCGGGCATTGACCAAACCGGGAACCTCGACCCGAGCACATATGGCGGGACCGATATTACCGATCCTAATGTGTTTGCAAGTGTATACAATAGCTTGCTTCAGGCAATGACTGCAAACGGTGCTGACGGCGTGGTGATCAACCTGCCAGACGTAAAAGCGCTTCCCTATTTTACAACTGTACCGTATAACGCGGTACCCCTGGATGAGGCAACTGCCGCAGCAGTAAATGCAGGTTATGCAGCTTATAATGGGGGCATACAGGCGGCACAGGCGGCCCTAGCCGGGACAGGTTTATTTACCGCCGAAGAAGCGGCCAGAAGAACAATCAACTTTTCCGCCGGACAAAACGCTGTGGTTATTGTTGATGAAGACCTTACCGATCTTGGAGCTATTAACCCTGCTTTCGCTGCATTGCCTAAATACAGGCAGGCAACTCCTGAAGATCTACTGATTCTAACATCTGCTTCCTTTATTGGCACCCTCGCAGATCCAAATAACCCTGCCAGTGTCAATGGCGTGGGTGTACCCCTGGAAGATCGATGGGTACTCACCCCGGAAGAACAACTGTTAGTAGAAAATGCTACTGCTGCTTACAACCAAACTATAGAAGCGCTGGCCACGCAATATGACCTGGGCCTGGTGGATGTAAATTCCTATCAAAATGTGATCGCCACACAGGGTGCACCTCTGCCTGATGGCAGCGTGGTAACTGACGATTTCGCTACCGGAGGTGGATTTTCCCTAGATGGCATTCACCCAGCCCCAAGAGGAGCCGCCTTGTTGGCAAATCAGATCGTGGCGACGATCAATGCGAAGTATGGTTCTAACCTTCCCGGGGTGAATCCTCTGGATTATACCGGGCTCTACATAAAATAGAAGAGAAATATTTTATACTTTTAAAGGTGCCGGGCCTTGTTCGGTGCCTTTTTTGTTTTGCTTATGAACTTTATTCTCAAGTTATTACTTAGTGCCTTGGCCGTTGTGGTCCTGGCGAATATTCTTCCCGGAGTCTTTGTGGATAGTTACCTCACGGCAGTCATTGTAGCAGTGGTCCTGAGTTTGCTTAATTTTTTAGTTAAACCGATCCTGATCATCCTTACCCTTCCGGTGACGATTGTTACCCTAGGGCTTTTCCTGCTGATCATAAACGCTTTGATCATCCTTCTGGCCGACTACCTGGTAGGTGGTTTTTCCGTAGATTCTATCTGGTGGGCGCTCTTATTTAGCCTGTTACTATCCCTGTTGAATTCCATCTTGCATTCCTTCCTGAAATCTG
>NZ_CEYNTP010000327.1:0-2430 GCF_982873095.1 Lentiprolixibacter sp.
TATTTCCCAATGTGGGCAAAGGGGCTATCGGGATTGGTGGAGCGGCCGGGAATGGTGTGGCCTATGAAAGGGGTAAAGAGATTGGTATGGCGAAGCTCACCCAGCTAAGTATTGGTTTTCAGTGGGGCGGACAGGCGTATCGGGAGGTTATTTTCTTCGAGAATAAGGCCGCGATGGACCGTTTTAAGGAAAACAAAGTGGAGTTCGCCGCTCAGGTGTCCGCCGTTGCGGTGACCGAAGGAGCCTCGGCAGATGCCAGTTATGTGGACGGCGTCCTGGTCTTTACCATGCAAAAAGGCGGCCTGATGTACGAGGCCTCCGTAGGTGGACAGAAGTTTCGGTTTGATGCGTTTTAACACCCTGAAAAAACCTCCGCATACTATTCTAATGCTTTCGGACACTTATAGGGGAGTTTCGTCCTAACGATTTCCTTATTTACTTTCACTAAGCTTATCTTATAGTACAACTACTAAGTCCTTCGGTGTGATTGGGTGTCAATGATGATGCATCATCCCGGTCAACGCAGGTCTTTTTATCCTTCCTGCCACCCCCGGGTAGGATGTAGTCAAACCTCTTTTCCATGTTGTGCACAAGAGGGCACATATAAAAATTACACAATCCAAACCAATCATGAAAACAATTTTTAAACTGGCCCTTGTGGCTGTCTTTTTATTCAGCTATTCCTGTAGCCAGGAACCTGAGTTGAACTCGGAAAACCTCCAGGTTACAAATGCCAGATCCAAGGTTAAGAATAATATAAAATCAGGGAACGCCTTGTTGAAAACTTTGGTAAAAGGAGCTCTTATTAAAGGAACTAATGGCCTGGACGTTGGTCCGGATGGTAATCTGTACATAGCCAGTGTCAATGGACAGGAAATTGTAGTTATGAATAAGAACAATGGAAAGATCCTGAATCGCTTCGGGCCAGCTAATGGTGTTTTGGGTCCCGATGATATGATATTTGGTCCGGATGGAACGTTTTACTGGACAGATCTGATTACCGGGTTCATAGGGCGTGCTACTATGGAAGGCGTATTATTGGGATACCAGCCAGTGGCTCCCGGGGTCAATCCGATCCGGTTTTCCAAACCAAATCCTGAAGATCCTGAAAGTGGTCCTCGTCTCTTTACCGCCCTGGACTTCCTGGGTGACGGTATATATGAGTTAGACCCTGAGACACTTGAACCCACACCTATCATTATATGTCCTGATGGTTTTGGACTGGGTTTCTTTAACTCGTTTGATACTCGCTGGGAAAACGGTCGCCTTTGGTTATACGGGCCCCTGTTTGCTTTAAACCTGGTCATAGCGATAGACATCGATGCATTTGCTGAAGGAACCGTATTCCCGGGAGATCTCAGTGGTCTTTTTACGAGTTTGTCAGATGGCACGATCAGAATCGTAGCAGGTAATCTGGCGAATTCCGATCTGTTTAATCCAGCAGCAGCCAAGTTTGGGCCTGATGGTATGCTGTATGTGCTTGACCAGGAGGGTAAATTATTTAAGGTAAATGCAGACGGGGAAGATGATAAAACCCTTTTTACAACCCTGCCACCCGGACTGGATAATATGACCTTTGACGAGGACGGCAGCCTGTATATGACCAATGCAGACGAGGGCTGGGTAGCGGAAATCCTGCCAAGCGGACAACCCCGCTATTTAAGCCCGGGAGGCATGATTTTACCTCAGGGCCTGGCCGTAATGCCAGGGTCCAATAACCAGGATGTGCTTTATGAAGCCGATCTCTTCAGGTTGAGAAAATTCAATGGGAAAAGCGGCCGACAGGAAGATATTTACAAAGGCTTTTTGATCAATCCAACGCTCGAGTTACCGATATTACCTATGAATATTTCAGCTGCCGGGGACAAACTGGTGGTTTCATCCTGGTTTAGCGAGGCCGTACAGCTTTGGGATGTTCAGTCGAATCCTGCCACCGTCCTTGAAACGTATGCGATGCCTCTTCCTATAGATGCCGTACAAATAAATGGCGAGATCATCGTTTCCGATTTTGGATTGGGAGGGGTGTTATATGCAAAGGATTATAACCCCATGGATGTTACTACCCCCCTAATAAAGAAATTAGAAGCAGCCAGCGGGTTAGCTACAGATGGCGAAATCCTGTGGGCAGCTGACCAGCAAACAGGAGAAATCTGGCAAATAGAATTTGACAGCGACCCGCCAAGTGCCAATGTTGTTGCCCATGGTCTGCAGGGCCCGGAAGGCCTGGCTTTGGACAATGAGGGAAGATTATTGGTTATTGAGGCGGGCGCCTCCCGTTTATCACGTGTTGATCTCGATACAGGAGAAGTTACTTTGATTGTGGGAGGTCTTGAACTTTACGGTCCTGGTCTTGGTACTCCCCCCACATGGGGTTTTGACGGGGTAGCCGTCGGTAAATCTGGAGATATCTATATTTCAGGCACCTTAAAT
>NZ_CEYNTP010000328.1:0-2413 GCF_982873095.1 Lentiprolixibacter sp.
TAAATGACGTGGTCAAAATCGTGCATAGGAACGATAACGTAGTTGTAAGAGCGCATATCCCCCAATAGGCGTATCATGCAACGCTCGTTAAATTTTACAAACTCCTTGGCCAATTGTGCTTTTTCAGATTCCGTGCAATCTGGGAGCATTTCCTTGATAAAAACATCTCCGGGAATACCCGCAATGTGTTCCTCTATCAGTGTATCCTTATACACTAGGAAATTCAGGTGGTAAGGCGATAGTATGTGTTCCAGCTCCAGTCCGTAAATCCGGGAGGCATCGGTTTTCTTAACGTAGAAATACAGGAAATTGTCGTTCAGGATATTCCTGACCTTAACCCGAAAAGGTTGCGAATTCCCGAAGGTGCAGAAATCGACCGCATCAATATTGAGGTACTGGAAAATATGGTCGCTCCCGTCCGAGTGCAAAATGGAATACACCTGTTTAAGGCTCTGATCGATCTCCTTCCGGTCCGCATCGGAGTAGTACACCCTTACCCAGAGGGTATCGTCTCCATTATCATCATATACCACAACGGAACCCGCAAAACGCAGCAGGTCCTCATAAAAAATAGGGATTTCTATCTTGCGGTTATACTTTTCCAGGTAGGCATCCAGTTTCTCACTTACCGGGTATGCCGGTTTTTTCTTCGACATTAATCGTTCTTGGGCCATAAAAAGCGATACTTTTATTTTCTTGTAACAAATTAGTGATTTCTTCGTCAAGTTACTATACAACCAATATTGTTTTCTCCTTGGAAACCATTTTAACTGTCAACCAACTCACAAAAAAATTCGGCTACCTTACAGCTGTCAAAAACCTGTCGTTCTCCATAAAAAAGGGAAACGTATACGGCCTTTTGGGACCTAATGGGAGTGGTAAATCCACTACCCTGGGCATCGTGTTGAATGTGGTAAACAAGACCAGCGGTTCCTTTACCTGGTTCGATGGGAATACCACTACGCATGATGCACTCAAGCGGGTGGGTGCTATTATTGAGCGGCCTAATTTTTACCCCTATATGTCGGCCGTGCAAAACCTGAAACTGGTCTGTAAGATCAAAGAAGTTCCAGAAGATAAAGTCCAGGAAAAATTAGAACTGGTAGGCCTTTGGGAACGCAGGAACAGTAAGTTCCGCACTTATTCCCTGGGCATGAAACAACGTTTGGCCATCGCTTCTGCGTTGTTGAACGACCCGGAGATTCTGATCCTTGACGAACCAACAAACGGGCTGGATCCACAGGGGATCCACCAAATCAGGGAAATCATAAAGCGCATAGCCTCGCAGGGGACAACGATATTGCTGGCCTCTCACCTGTTGGACGAAGTGGAGAAGGTTTGCTCTCATGTGGTCATCCTCAGAAAAGGCGAAAAATTATATTCAGGGACAGTAGATGGGATGTTGGCCAGCCATGGCTTTTTTGAATTGAAGTGCGACAACAACGAAAGGCTTATCGGGCTGCTCAAGGAACATGGTGGTTTTTCAGAGATCAAGCAGGAAATGGGACTGGTAATTGCCTTTCCGAAAGAAGAAATGAATGCCCACGAACTGAACAGCCATCTTTTTGAACACGGCCTGGTATTGTCACACCTGCTGAAGAAAAAAGAGAGCCTGGAAGAACAGTTCCTGACCATAACCGAAAGACAAACGGTATAAACGAATTATCAATGAAGCGCCTTCTGCAAATAGAATTCATAAAACTCTGGAACAATCGCGCCAGCAGGATCCTTATACTCTCTTATTTCATCCTGCTTACCTCCATCGCACTGATCGCAGCGATCAAGTTCGATATTGGTCCGGTAAAGTTTCATCTGGCGGAGCAGGGTATTTTCAATTTTCCCTATATCTGGCATTTTAACACCTTCATCACTGCCTTCTTCAAACTCTTCCTGGCTATTGTAATTGTGTCCATGATGGCCAATGAATACAGCAATAAAACCATAAAACAAAACCTGATTGACGGGCTTTCCAAAAAAGAATTTATCTACTCAAAATTCCTGACGGTCATATCTTTTGCCCTCATTTCCACCATTTTTGTTTTTGTGGTTTCCATGGTGCTGGGTTTAATTTACTCGGACTACGATGAATTGTCAATTATCTTTTCCGACCTGGAGTTTCTACTGGCCTTTTTTATCAAGCTGGTAGGGTTTTTCTCCTTTTGTCTCTTTTTGGGAATGCTAGTAAAACGCTCAGCCTTTGCCCTGGGCTTCCTTTTCCTCTGGCAGGTGATCGAAGGCTTTGTACGCGGTATGATCCGCTGGAAACTGTTCGATGGGGAAACCACGGATTTTGTTATGGGCTTCTTCCCGTTAAACTCCATGTTCAACCTCATCAAGGAACCCTTTTCCCGGTTGAGTGCAGTGCAGACGGTCGCAGATCAAATAGGGGAAGAGATCCCTCTGGATTACCACA
>NZ_CEYNTP010000329.1:0-2408 GCF_982873095.1 Lentiprolixibacter sp.
TACCGGGTTAATTTACCTGCGGGCTGCGTATCTGACGCCAACTATATCATCCAGCTGACCCAGCCCGGGCGAGGTGGGGCCGGAAACGATGATCCCGGTATTTCCTATAGCAATCAGACGAGCAGCAGTTTTGAAGTAATTATTGGAGATAACGACAATGGAGGAACAGACCGAAACCGTTTTAACTCCGAATTCATGTTCATCGTTCTGGATCTGTAATGGAGATGAAGAAATTAGTCGTATACATAGGATGTTTATTCCTGTACCTCCCTGCGCAGGCACAGATTGAGGCGGGTTTGTTATTGGGCCTGACACCAGCAACAACAACCGAGATGAACGCCATCTCCGGACCCATAACCGGTTCCCTCCTTTACAACACAACGGAAAACCGTATCTATCAATATAATGGTTCTGCCTGGGTAATGGCCGGAGCAAACGCCGGAGGCTGGGGTCTATCGGGAAATTCCGGTACTACCCCTGGAACCGATTTTCTGGGCACCAGTGATGCACAGGATTTTGTACTAAAGGCCAACGGAACGGAGAAAATCCGACTCGTACAGGACCGCAGTCAGGTACTTATCAACCAGGCCAGTGTATTTAACAACCACCCCCTGGTCATTAAAGCCAGTGGATCCGATGTCCTGGCCTTTGAAGATAGTTCAGGATCACCCAAATGGCACTGGAACCTACTTTCGAATGGACTAAACTTCGTAGAATCTAATGTGGCGGATTATCGCTTATTCCTGGAAGCCGGAGGGGATGTGGGCATCAACACCAATTCCCCTACCGAACGGCTGGACGTAAACGGTAACGCCCGAATCCGTTCATTGAGTACGGCAAACGATTCAGATGACGTGTTGGCCGTGGATGCCAATGGTGTAATGCAACGTTCTAAGATCAATTACGGGGGACGCTGGACCAACTCCGACACCTCAACCAACCTGAATGTAAACAACACTACCGCACCAATTTTTGGGAATGAAGATTATAAGGACGACGGGAATGCACTCTTCGAGGTTAGCGGCAATACCTTGATCGTAAAGCTCAGTGGACGATACGATATTCGGGCTAACCTGTCCCTGGTAGGGATCAATTCAGGCAATAACCGGCAACGTACCAATGTAAATGCCCGGATTGCGGTAAACGGCACACCTGTAGGAGCTCTAGCCGCTTCAGGGTATATCCGATGGGCCAGCGGTCATGACCATTCCAGCATTCATGTAAGTGAGATCCTCCAGCTCAATGCAAACGATGTAATCAGTATAGTAACATATAGGGAAGCCAATTCGGGAACTGTGAATTTCAGTGGTACAGACGAATCCAGTTTCGTAATCAACAAACTTAAATAAGGGATGAAATTTAAGGCGCTACATATATTGCTCTTACTCTGCATCCCTGTTGCAGGACAGGAAGCTTTTCACAATTATGGAAACATCCAGGTCCATGATATGGCAGAGGTCGGTTTCCATTTGGACCTCACCAATGACGGCACCTTTGACCAAAATATGGGTTTGGTGGGCTTCTACAGCGATGACAACCGGATCACTATTGCCGGAGCCTTCTCCCCGGTATTCTTTGATACTGAGGTAGCCGTGGAAAATGGCCTGTTTCTGGAAACAGCGATCGGGGTGAACAATAACAGCAACCTTATCCTTGGAAATATCATTACCTCCCGCAGGGCTGCTGATGTGTATTCCAACTTCATGGATTATTCCTTTTATACCGGGGAAAGTAGTGTTTCCAAAATTGACGGCTATGCTGCCATTACCAACAAAGAAACCTTTGTTTTCCCGGTAGGCGACGAAAATCGTTTACGTCCACTAACCCTGGAATCCGATGCTATAAATGCCATAGTAAAGTGTGCTTATTTCGCGGAGGACCCCAACAATCCCAAATCTATCGATGGGGTATTCAGTACGCAGAGGAGGGCTTCTCAATTTATTGCGGTGAGCGACAAGGAATTTTGGCGATTGGAGGGCGATGTCCCTTCAAGGGTTACCCTTACCTGGGATGAATTCAGCAATATGCGCGCATGGGCGGAATACATGACTGACATCAAGGTAATGGGCTGGAGTAAGGCTGATTCCCAGTGGGTAAACCTGGGCAATACCGGAACCGAAGGCGGATTGGCTAATGGCTCGGTTACCTCGGAAACCTTCGTACCAAGCGAATACGAAATCATTACCCTTGGTGGAAATGAGGATGACATGCAGACCTACGACACCATTGAACTAGACAACTACTACATGACGCCAAACGGAGACGGTCAGAATGATGTTCTTGCCATCGAAGGCCTGGACACCAATACGAATAACTCGATACAGATTTTTGATCGCTACGGGGTAATGGTATACTCCAAGGACAATTATCAGAATGATTTTGACGGCAGGTCGAACCGTGAGCAGGTC
>NZ_CEYNTP010000330.1:0-2408 GCF_982873095.1 Lentiprolixibacter sp.
AATAGGATAATACACAATAAGGGAACTTGGCTTTGTGCACATGGGGTAAGTCAGTTCATGCGGGATTCGTAAAGATTTATCTTTGAGCCTGTCTATACCCTTATAATGGGGGCTAATCGACTTACGGGACGAAATGGAATTGAACAAATACAGTAAAAATGTTACCCAGGATCCAACACAGCCCGCTGCCCAGGCCATGTTGCACGCCATAGGCCTTACCGACGAAGATTTACAAAAACCCCTGGTAGGAATTGCCAGTACCGGCTATGAAGGAAACCCCTGTAACATGCACCTCAACGATCTGGCCCAGGTTGTGAAGCAGGGAGTACAGGAAAAGGAGCTTGTAGGCCTTGTGTTTAATACCATAGGTGTTAGTGATGGTATTTCCATGGGTACCTACGGCATGCGCTATTCCCTGCCTTCGCGGGATATTATCGCCGATTCTATGGAAACTGTGGTACAGGCAATGAATTACGATGCCCTGGTTACCGTTGTGGGTTGTGACAAAAACATGCCTGGCGCCCTTATGGCAATGATACGCCTGGACAGACCCTCTGTTCTGGTATACGGGGGGACAATAGCATCGGGCTGCCTGAGAGGGAAGAAACTCGATATCGTCTCGGCTTTCGAAGCCTGGGGCGAAAAGGTTGCCGGGACCATGAAGGAAGCCGAATTCCGCGAGGTGATCCAAAATGCATGCCCGGGCCCCGGTGCCTGCGGGGGCATGTACACCGCCAACACCATGGCATCTGCTATAGAAGCCCTGGGGATGGCCATGCCTTACAATTCCTCTAATCCGGCAATAGGAAAAGAAAAGAAAGAAGGCTGCCTGAATTCGGGAAGGGCGATCCGCCACCTACTGGAAAAGGATATCAAACCCAGCGACATTATCAGCAAAAAATCCCTGGAGAACGCCGTGCGCTTTCTGACCCTTATGGGAGGGTCTACCAATGCGGTACTCCACTTCCTGGCGATTGCCAAGGCTGCACGGATCGATTTTACCCTTGATGATTTTCAGCGCATCAGCGACACTACACCTTTTTTGGCCGACCTTAAACCCAGTGGTAAATACCTTATGGAAGATGTGCACCGGGTAGGGGGTACACCCGCGGTTATGAAGTTTATGCTGCAACACGGGATGCTCCATGGCGATTGCCTGACCATTACCGGAAAAACGGTAGCAGAGAACCTGGCTTCACTACCCGATCTTACCGAAGGACAGCAGGTCATCTACCCGATCGAAAATCCTATCAAGCCTACAGGGCACCTTCGGATCCTTTACGGGAATCTGGCTGAAAATGGGGCTGTGGCCAAGATAACAGGCAAGGAAGGACTCAAGTTTACAGGGCCGGCGAAGGTGTACGAAGATGAGTTCGCTGCGAACAAAGGCATTGGCGCGGGTGAAGTCAGGAAGGGAGATGTTGTGGTCATTAGGTACGAGGGCCCCAAAGGAGGCCCTGGAATGCCGGAAATGCTTAAACCAACAGCTGCGATTATGGGAGCCGGGCTCGGCAAGGATGTCGCCCTGATCACCGATGGTAGGTTTTCTGGCGGCACCCACGGTTTTGTTGTGGGGCATGTTTCTCCTGAAGCACAGGAGGGAGGTACCATTGCCCTGGTGAAGGATGGGGACATTATCACCATAGATGCGGAAGAGAATTCCATTAGTGTAGCACTTTCGGAATCCGAATTGCATGAACGCAGGGAACAATGGCAACAACCCCCGTTAAAGGTCAATAGAGGCAGCTTATACAAATACGCAAAGACCGTTTCTTCAGCTTCTGAGGGCTGTGTAACGGATGAGATATAAAAGATTGGCGCGCCTGGGGCATGCCCCGGGGAAAATAAATGAAAATATGGAGACATTGAAAGAAGCGCAGGCAAAAGAGACAAAACAAAAACCCATCAGGATTACGGGTGCAGAGGCACTTATCCACTGCTTGCTGGCCGAGGGTGTGGACCTGATCTACGGTTATCCGGGCGGGGCAATCATGCCGGTGTATGATGAATTGTACAAATTTCAGGACCGGTTGAAGCATGTCCTGACCCGGCACGAACAGGGGGCCACCCATGCTGCTCAGGGATATGCCCGGGTTACAGGCAGGGTAGGGGTTGCCGTTGCCACTTCAGGTCCCGGTGCAACAAACCTGGTGACAGGTCTTGCGGATGCACAGATAGATTCCACGCCTATGGTATGCCTTACGGGCCAGGTACCGAGGCATTTACTGGGGTCTGATGCTTTCCAGGAAACGGATATCATTGGTATATCCACCCCTGTTACCAAATGGAATTATCAGATCACCAAAGCTGCTGAGATTCCGGAGATCATGGCAAAGGCCTTTTATATTGCAAAATCTGGACGCCCGGGACCAGTATTGATAGACGTAACAAAAAATGCGCAGTTCGAG
>NZ_CEYNTP010000331.1:0-2402 GCF_982873095.1 Lentiprolixibacter sp.
GCACTGGAGGTATGCCTTAGCAGCGGAAAACCTTATTCCAGTTTTCTGGATCAGCCCAAACCGCCCCGCCCGTTTATTCCTGTTCTGGTAGGGCTTAGCACAGAGCGTGAAATGCTCTACGCGCGCATAAACGAAAGGGTGGATCAGATGATGAACAGGGGGCTTTTGAAGGAAGCAGAGCTACTTTTTCCGTACAGAGATTACAATGCCCTGCAAACGGTGGGGTATCAGGAGCTATTTACCTATTTGGAAGGGAATTGCAGCCTTGATGAGGCAGTATGTGAAATTAAAAAGAATACACGCCGTTTTGCAAAACGGCAGCTCACCTGGTATAGGAAAATGGAGAATGTCTTGTGGTTCGACAGCAAAACTCCTCACGAAGAAATCGCCAGGGCCCTGGAATCAAAACTAGCACGGGATGAGTGATAAACCCAAAACCGTATTTATTATTATGGGGGTGTCTGGCTGCGGAAAGTCTACCCTGGGGAAATTGGTAGCCGACTACCTGAAAATTCCTTTTTTCGACGGAGATGATTATCATCCCGAATCCAATGTGGCCAAAATGCGGGAGGGACAACCGCTTACGGATGCAGATCGCGAACCATGGCTTAGTAGGATCAACGCCCTGGCAGTTGAAAATGCTGAATCCGGTTGCGTTATTGCATGTTCAGCGCTTAAAGAGAAATACAGGGAAATACTCTCTTCAGGAATCGAACAGAAATTGGTTTGGATCTTTCTGAAGGGGGATTTTGAGACCATCTACGGCAGGATGCAGCAGCGGGACGGTCATTTTATGCCGCCGGCTTTGCTGGCTTCTCAGTTCGAAACCCTGGAAACGCCTGAAAAAGCCATTGAAATTCCCGTAACCCTCTTGCCCGGAGAACAACTGCAGATGGCGGTTAACAGCTGGAGGGCCAAAAAGAAAAGCGGCCGATAGCCGCTTGTTCTCTTTATTTTCTCGTAGCTATTATTCCACGTCTTTGACCACCAAACGGAACCCTTCGCCGTGGATGTTCAGGATCTCTACAGAATCATCCCGCTTGAGGTATTTACGCAACTTCGCGATGTAGACATCCATACTTCTTGAAGTAAAGTAGTTATCGTCTCTCCAAATTTTTGTGAGCGCCAATTCCCTGGGCATCAAATCATTTTCATGCAGGGCGAGTAAACGCAGGAGTTCGTTTTCTTTTGGCGAAAGCTTAATGGGTTCCTCTTCCTTGTATTTCAGGAACCTCAGCTTGGAATTCAAATGAAAATTACCAATTTGAAATTCAAATTGTTTGCTGTCTGCCAAGGTATTAGAAGCCTTTCTTTGAAGAATAGCTTTTAGTTTCATTAAAAGTACCTCAGAGTCAAAAGGTTTGTTGAGGTAATCGTCGGCACCTGCTTTATATCCCTTCAGTACATCTTCTTTCATGGTTTTGGCGGTAAGAAAGACGATCGGTACATTTTCATTTTTCTCCCGTATTTCCTTTGCCAGAGTAAAACCGTCCTTGTACGGCATCATAACATCAAGGATGCAAATGTCGAAATTATCTTTCTTAAACTTTTCGAAACCCTCCATACCATTCTTGGCCAGGGTAACGTCAAAGTCGTTCATCGATAAATAATCCTTGAGTACAATACCAAAGTTAGGATCGTCCTCGACTAAAAGAATCTTCTTTTGAACTGTTTCCATAAATTGTTCATATTAAGGGTAATTTTATGAAGAAAGTACTGCCTTTTCCTTTCTCACTTTCAGCATAAACCTCACCCTGGTGATCTTCTACTATTTTTTTGACATACGCCAATCCCAGCCCATGCCCTTTCACATTGTGTAAATCCCCGGTATGTTCCCGGTAAAATTTCTCAAATACCTTTTTCAATACAGCTTTACTCATACCTGCGCCCTGATCCTGTACACGAATGATGATGTAATTTTTCACGACTTCGGTATACACATCTATCTTGGGTGCTTGAGGTGAATACTTTACGGCGTTATCCAGAATATTCACCAGTACATTCCCAAAATGCACATCGTTCGCCAGTACTTCAGCCCTTTCTGCATCGAGATGGCTGTTTACATAACCTCCGCGATCTGCTACTATCAGTTCGATATGCGAAATCGCCTTATTGATAATGTCGTGTACATTCACCCTGTCCTTACTGATATCGAGTTGATTTTTTTCCAAGCGCGATATCCTCAGCACATTCTCCACCTGGGCATTCATACGTTTGTTTTCATCCCGAATCATCCCCAGATAGCGTTCTACCTTGGTTTCGTCCTTTATGACCTGAGGGTTCTTAATGGCTTCCACAGCCAGGTTAATCGTGGCAATGGGCGTTTTGAACTCGTGGGTCATATTGTTGATGAAATCACTCTTTATTTCAGAGATCTGCTTCTGTCTGATCAGCTGGTAAAT
>NZ_CEYNTP010000332.1:0-2393 GCF_982873095.1 Lentiprolixibacter sp.
TTCCGTTCTCCTCCTGAAAGCATGTTTACATTTTTTTTTTTTTCACTGCCGGAAAAATTTAAACGGCTCAGATAGGCCCTGGAATTGACCTGCCTTCCCCCCATCATAATGAGTTCCTGTCCGTCACTGAAATTCTCCCAGATGGTTTTGTTGTTGTCTATGTTGGCATGGCTCTGGTCTACATAGGCGATCTTAGCGGTTTCTCCCACCTGGAACTCACCTTTATCCGGTGCTTCCTCCCCCATGATCATTTTAAAAATAGTGGTCTTACCGGCTCCGTTGGGTCCAATAATCCCCACTATGCCGGCCTGCGGCAACTTGAAGTTCAGGTCTTCGTAGAGCAGCTTATCGCCAAAGGCTTTGCTTACTCCCCTGGCTTCAATAACATTGGTCCCGAGTCGCGGTCCGTTGGGAATATAGATTTCCAACTTTTCAACCAACTGCTTCTGGTCCTGGTTCAATAGCTTGTCGTAATTCTTTAAACGAGCTTTTTGTTTGGCATGCCTCCCTTTTGGGCCCTGTCTTACCCATTCCAATTCGCGCTCCAGCGTCTTTTGTCTTTTTGAAGCCTCCTTGCTTTCCTGAGCCAGGCGTTTCGCCTTCTGGTCCAGCCAACTGCTGTAATTACCTTTCCAAGGGATACCTTCCCCCCGGTCGAGTTCCAGGATCCAGCCAGCGACATTGTCCAGGAAGTAGCGGTCGTGCGTTACCGCGATAACCGTACCCTTGTACTGGGCCAGATGGTGCTCCAGCCAGTGGACGGATTCCGCATCCAGGTGGTTGGTGGGCTCATCTAACAGTAATACATCCGGTTCCTGAAGGAGCAGCCTGCAGAGGGCCACTCGCCGGCGTTCCCCTCCAGAGAGCACTTTGATCGGCTTGTCCGCCTCAGGGGTCCTCAGGGCGTCCATGGCAATTTCCAGCTTGGTATCGAGGTCCCAGGCGTTGGAGGCGTCAATCTCATCCTGTAGCGCAGCCTGACGGTTCATTAGTTTTTCCATCTTATCTGCATCCTCATATACTTCCGGCAGGGCAAACATATCGTTGATCTTGTTGTATTCATCAAGAATGCCCACGATTTCGGAAACACCTTCCTTGACAACTTCTATTACTGTTTTTTCCTCATCAAGTAAGGGTTCCTGTTCCAGTAAACCTACTTTGTAACCTGGTGAAAAAACCACATCGCCCTGAAAATTCTTATCCACTCCGGCGATAATCCGGAGCAATGTGGATTTCCCGGAACCATTAAGGCCCAGGATCCCTATTTTGGCCCCGTAGAAAAAACTGAGATAAATATTCTTGATAACCGGCGTATTGGCATTTTTATAGGTCTTGCTCACCCCGGACATCGAAAAGATAACCTTCTTATCTTCAGACATTTAAAATAAATTATTTAATTAGAATTCTTGTAAAGGAATACGTGCCCAGCTACACCCTGCCTTTCAGTGCGTTGAAGACCCAGGCAATAGCGAAAAAGCCAATACCTACAGAGGCAAAGCCCCATCCCGCGATCTCATCATACCTGAATGCGCCCAGTGCGATAAGTCCCAGCCCTACAATGATCATAATAAAGGTAGCCCAGGCCAGGACCGTGTTTTTGTTCATTACCATTTTTTTGTGCGTTAGTTAGTGGTTCTCCAAAGATCGTAATTTTTCATCTAATCCTGCTGTCACCTTACTCGAATGGAAATCGAATACCGGACTTCTCCCGCACCCTATCCATGATGGCTACCAGGTCCAGGCTGTGCTGATGGCCCCAGAGCTTGCTTTCGGTTTGATTGTTCCTCAGGCACCTATGCACCTCTTCGATCTCATGCACGTACCCTTTTCCGGTTTTAGGGACCATAATGTTGGTGCTTTCCCCGCCCTGTTCCAAAATATAGCCAGGGCTTTCGTGCCACCTGGGGAGAAGATGGATGCTGCCTTCAGTACCTCCAATCTCTGCCTTCATCTCAGAATTACAGCCTAAGCTGCTGAACAGGAGTGCATGGGCGGTATTGTATTCGAATAACATCCCTGTTTGTATCTCCGCCCCGGATTCATGAAACTGCGAATTGCAATGGATATGATCTGGCACACCCAAAAGGAGATACGAAAGGAATATGGGATAGATCCCAATATCCAGCACAGAGCCTCCTGCCAATTCCGGGTTCAATAGCCTGCCTTTGACATCCCTGTCCAGGGCGTAAAAAGCAAAATCCGCATGGATGTACTTCACATCACCAATAGTGCCAGACATAATGAGGTCGTGGACCCTGGCAATGGCCGGAATAAAACGGCTCCACAGGGCCTCCATTAAGAACACCCCCTTATCTGCCGCTGTTTTAACGATAGCTGAAGTCTGCCCCAGGTTGACCCCCATCGGTTTTTCACAGAGTACGTGTTTCCCGTTT
>NZ_CEYNTP010000333.1:0-2372 GCF_982873095.1 Lentiprolixibacter sp.
TACATGCTCCCTCTGCTACCTCCTGCTCCAGGGAAAAGGGATAGGTCAGGGATGGGATTGGATGCTGCTTCATCCAGTCCGCTATTACGGGATCGTCCTTGTCGTACAGAAAAGCATCCGTGCTGGCTTGGTTCATAGCAATGCGGAACTTGGAAGCGATATAGTTTTCAAACTTATACTCATACCGGTCCAGGTGATCGGGTGTGATATTGGTAATCACTGCGATATCCGGCCTGAAATCCTGTATACCGTCTAACTGAAAACTGCTGATCTCCAACACATAGTAATGGTAATCCTGTTCGGCAACCATACGGGCAAAACTGTCCCCGATATTCCCGGCCATCCCTACGTTCAACCCGCCGTTCTTCAGAATGTGGTGGGTGAGCATAGTGGTGGTGGTCTTTCCGTTACTTCCCGTAATCCCGATGATAAAGGCATCGGTGTACCGGGAGGCAAATTCAATCTCCGATATCACCGGGATGCCCAGTCCAAGCAGTTGCTTTACCATTGGCACGGTATCCGGGATACCCGGACTTTTCATGACGAGATCGGCGCTTAGAATTTTTTTTTCCGTGTGCCTTCCTTCTTCCCAGTCAATCCCAAGATGTATAAGAACGTTCTTGTATTCTTCTTTGATCTCCCCTATATCGGAGAGAAAAACTTCAAATCCTTCTTTCTTTCCCAGTATGGCCGTACCCACGCCACTTTCTCCTCCGCCAAGTATGACCAGCCTTTCCATCTTACCTTACTTTGAGCGTCACGATGGTAATAATGGCAAGAAGGATCCCGGTAATCCAGAAGCGGGTTACAATCTTGCTCTCGTGATATCCCTTTTTTTGGTAATGGTGGTGTAATGGTGACATGAGGAAGATGCGTTTCCCTTCCCCTGTTCTTTTCTTGGTATACTTGAAATAGCTCACCTGCAGCATAACAGATAAGGACTCGGCGAAAAAGATGCCACAGAGGAGCGGAATCAGCAATTCCTTCCTCACGATCAGGGCAATAACAGCAATAACCCCTCCAATGGTAAGGCTGCCTGTATCGCCCATAAATACCTGTGCAGGAAAGGCGTTGTACCATAAAAACCCAACCAGGGCTCCTACAAAGGCGGCTATGAAAACCACTAATTCCCCTGCCCTTGGGATAAAGAAAATATCCAGATAATCAGAAAAGATGATATTACCGGATACCCAGGCAAAAATCCCCAGGGTAAGGACAATTATGGCCGAAGTCCCCGCTGCAAGACCGTCTATGCCATCCGTAAGGTTAGCCCCGTTTGAAACAGCCGTTACAATAAAGATCACAATGGGGATGAAAATCAACCAGGCATATTTTTCAGCTCCTTCGCCAATCCAGGCCACAAGGGAACTGTAATCCAACTCGTTGTTCTTAAAGAAGGGAATGTTCGTTTTAGTTGATTTTATTTCTTCCCCCTCTACCGCTTCAACCGTATAGTTTTCTGTGATGATGGTTTTGTTCTTCTCCTTCATAGTGACCTCAGGATGGAAATAAAGGGTAGCTCCCACCATCAGGCCCAAAACCACCTGCCCCAGAACCTTAAACCGGCCTTTAAGGCCTTTTTTGTTCTTCTTAAATATCTTGATGTAGTCATCAATGAAGCCGATGATGCCCATCCAGATGGTCGTAAGGATCAGGAGGATGACATATATGTTTTTTAGGTCAGCAAATAAGACCACCGGGATCAGGGTAGAGAAAATGATGATGATCCCGCCCATTGTTGGGGTACCGGCTTTTTGCTCCTGACCGTCCAGTCCCAGATCGCGTACAGTTTCCCCGATCTGTTTTCGCTTTAACAGGTTGATGATCCGCTTGCCGTAGACCGTAGCCAGAATCAGGGACAGCAACACAGCCATAGCTGCCCGGAAGGTGAGGAACTGAAATAAAGTTGCCCCGGGAAACTGGTACTCCTGCTCTAAGTATTCAAATAAATAGTAAAGCATGTTAGTCCTGTATAAGGGTTGCGTTCATTCTTCTTATTTGTTCAAGGTGTCCAGGGTTTCCCTGACGATTTTAAAATCATCAAACTCTTCCCGTTTACCATTGGTCTCCTGATAGGTTTCGTGCCCTTTGCCCGCCACCAGGATAATATCATTGGCCAGTGCCAGTTGGCAAGCAGTTTTAATCGCCTGGCGCCGGTTTTCTATAGACAATATTTTCTTGGTATTCTGTGGCTCTACCCCTGCTTCCATTTCTTCAATGATGAGCCCGGGGGGTTCGGTTCTGGGGTTATCCGAAGTGAAAATGGCCTTGTTGCTCAACTCGGAAGCGATATGACCCATTACCGGACGCTTAGACTTGTCACGATCACCACCACACCCCACTACGGTGATGACGTTTTCATTTCCAGTCCT
>NZ_CEYNTP010000334.1:0-2347 GCF_982873095.1 Lentiprolixibacter sp.
CTGGACCAAACCAGCGTGGCCTGCATGACCAAACACTTTTCTGGTGGGGGACCACAGAAAGACGGGGAGGATCCCCATTTTCCATATGGTAAGGAACAAGCCTATCCGGGGGATAATTTTGACTACCATGTCATCCCATTTACGGAAGGGGCATTTCCTGCTAAAACTGCCCAGATAATGCCGTATTACGGCATCCCCGTTGGCCAGACTTCGGAGGATGTGGCCTTTGGCTTTAACAAAGAAATCATCACTGAATTATTACGCGACTCCCTGAAGTTCGATGGGGTGGTGTGCACAGACTGGAACATCATCACCGATTCCCGTATATCTGAAGGCAGGGCCTGGGGAGTTGAAGACCTGAGCTACAAAGAACGGGTAAAAAAGGTTTTGGATGCTGGTTGCGACCAGTTTGGTGGGGAAGCCCTCCCGGAACTTATCGTAGAACTGGTCAACGAAGGTCAGCTTACCGAAAAACGCCTGGATCAGTCGGTAAGACGTGTATTGCTTGATAAATTTCGTCTGGGCTTGTTTGACGATCCCTATGTGGATATAGAAAAAGCGAGATCCCTGGTCGGAAATGAAGAATTCCGC
Source organism: Lentiprolixibacter sp. (assembly GCF_982873095.1). Taxonomy (NCBI): domain Bacteria; kingdom Pseudomonadati; phylum Bacteroidota; class Flavobacteriia; order Flavobacteriales; family Flavobacteriaceae; genus Lentiprolixibacter; species Lentiprolixibacter sp. The sequence continues at coordinate 592 of NZ_CEYNTP010000334.1, forward strand.
ATGGCCGGAAAAGAAGCGCAGGCCAAATCCACCGTATTGCTAAAAAACAGTTCCCTGCTGCCCCTAAAGAAAGGTGCAAAGGTTTTTGTGTCCGGTATGCAGGCACCGGAACACCTGGAGAAGTACGGAACCCTGGCAGACCGTCCGGAAGATGCCGACGTAATTCTAACCCGTTTAACCACACCGTATGACGAACGGGATGAATATTTCATAGAGCAGTTTTTTCATCAGGGTCGCTTGTTTTATTCCGAATCTGAACTCTCAGAAATACTGGGGTTGATTACTCAAAAACCCAGCATTGTTGTTGTGAATTTGGAGCGACCTGCTCTGCTTTCTGAAATAAACAATGAAGCGGAGGCCCTGCTGGCCGATTTCGGAACCAGTGATGAGGTTTTAGCCGACCTGCTTTTCGGGGAAAAAGAACCAGAAGGAAAACTGCCTTTTGAATTACCCTCCAGCTGGGAAGCCGTTCAAAGGCAATTGGAGGATGTTCCTTATGATTCAGAGAATCCCCTCTACCCTTTCGGACACGGTTTGCGTTACTGAAATGAACGCCTAGTATCCTAAAACCACCTGCGGACCATCGTACAATACTGCTTGTATTCCGCTCCGAATTTTTGTTGCAGGTGTTCCTCCTCCGGTTTGATCTGAAAGGCGTTCATATAATACACAAAACCTGCTGCCGTAAGGGTATTGAAGGCATTGCCCAGCCAAAGGCCCCATGCCAGTAGGATCATCAGCAATGCCAGGTACTGGGGATTTCTTGAAAATTGATAAACCCCAGCTGTTATCAAAGTAGAACTCTTATCAGGATGTAAGGGATCTATCGAAGTTTTTGAAGTAAAAAATTGCAATAAGGCTAATGCGGCTATCAATACAGCAGCAATAAGGAGGGCGTACATAAGCCACTCCCTTCCGAAGAAATCAAAGTCGCCAAAAGGTAACCCCTTGCCTGCCAACCACATAATACCTCCAAACAAGAGGAATACAACAACCGGTGGGATCTTGAGTTTCATGGACGAGGTAATAATGGTAGCAAAAATACCGATTTTCGTAAAGGCTGTTGTATCTTCCATCAAAAGGATTTTATACATGAAACTGGTTTTCGCGACTCACAATCAGGGAAAGTTAAGGGAAGTACAGCGCCTCATGCCCAAAACCATTGAGCTTTTGTCCTTAGCGGATATTGCCTGCCATGACGAGATTCCGGAAACCGGGGCAACCTTGGAGGACAATGCACTAGCCAAGGCCCGTTATATCAAAAATCACTATGGTTACGATTGTTTTGCAGACGATACCGGTCTGCTGGTAGATGCCCTGAAAGGGGCGCCGGGGGTGTTTTCAGCGCGGTACGCGGGACCGGGAAAAGATGCCAACCACAATATGGACAAACTTCTTGGTGAAATGGAGGGGATTATGGACAGAACTGCCCGCTTTAAAACGGTTATCGCCCTGATACTGGCAGGAAAAGAAATGCTTTTTACCGGTATAGCAGAGGGAAGCATCACCATTCAAAAACGGGGCTTCCAGGGTTTTGGGTACGATCCGGTCTTTATTCCCGAGGGGGATACCCGAACGTTTGCAGAAATGTCGATTTCCGAAAAAAATGAAGTGAGTCATCGGGCAAAAGCCCTGGCAGCACTGGTTAATTATCTCAACACCTATTCCGGGGGTAATTAAAAAGAAATCAGCAAACAAGCGATAAACCCGGTAATTAAGGGTACCTTTGCCCCCTCTTTAAACAAGCGCTGTACTT
>NZ_CEYNTP010000335.1:0-2316 GCF_982873095.1 Lentiprolixibacter sp.
GCGTTCTGGAAGCTGTTATAGTATTGCGGCTGAATGCCTGCAGCCTCACACTTTTCCTTATACCTCTGTATCATGGTCTGTGTAAGAGCCAGTTCCTTCTCTACGTCAGCGTCTTTCGCCATGATATCAAAGGCTTCAAAGGACATATCCGGCAGGGCAGAGGAGTAGCCAATGCCGCGCTGGTCAAATAGAATAATATCGCGTGCCTCCCGGAAGGGATGCTCAAGCAGGAAGTTTACCAAACCCGGTACCAGGGTATTCCCACCGGGGCCTCCTGAGAAGAAAATCAATGGATATTCCGGAGCTACTGTATCCTTCGCCTTTAATACCACGTAGGCTATCTGGATCTTCCTTTCTTCAGGGGCGTCGTGGTTTTCGGGCACGGATAGAGTCCCGGCCTGAACATCTTCCCGATCAGGCACCCAATCCATCCCGTTGGGCAGGGGAGCCGGTTGTTGTGCATAAATTGTCCAAGAGAAAATTACACTACAAGCAAAAAGTAAAACGGAATTTTTCATGATACACTACTTAGGTTTCCGGGGAAATATTCCAAGATGTTTCCTCAGAAGATAAGATAGTGATTATTGTAATAGGAATGCCCTTACAGGCTAATGATCATAAACCAGACCCCAACAATAAACAGCATAACAAGGCTTAGCGCCAGGGAATAAATAGAGCGGTTTACATACTCGAACTTAATGTTGGCGATTTTGGAATTGATAAATATTTGTTGCCCCAGCTGATCAAAAAGTTCTTCTTCATTAAGGCTGATCCTGTAGAAGGTCTTTGAGAATTTTCGTATGCCCCCGAATTTAGAAATGACATCCTTGAAGAAAAAAATGTTTTTTTCGAATCGGGTTTCCATCCTGGGCATAAAACAGCGGATACTGTAATAGATGGAGGCCACTGTACACAGCACCCATAGCCCGAGGGGAAGATAAATAAGCAGATGCCCGCCTTCGGCTCCACTTATCACCATCCCAATGTTTTGGTAAATCAGGTTCAGCAGGATCCCGTAAAAGGAAAGGATAAGACCGGCCTTTATCTCCGAGGCCCTGATCAGCGAAAACACATAATTGATGCTGCCCCAGTAATGGTCTACCAGTTCCTCCCTGTGCCCCAGGGATTCAATTGGTTTTTCGTTTTCAGCTGCCGCTAAGGGATCTATTGCCTCTGTTTTGTCTTCTTTCATGGTCGGTTGGTTTTATAAGATAAAGGTATGATCCCACTAAATGAAACCCCACCTAAGATAATCATTTGCCCGATAACTGATGGTCTTCAAGCGCTTCGGTAAATATATGCTGTGATTCGGACAGAAAATCAGAGGGTTTATCCGAAAAAACTTACACACAGCTCAAATTATTTCTTAAGTTGACCAGGAATCATAAAAACCAACAAAATGGCAAATCCAAACAATACCGAGGTCTATCTAAGTGTTGATACGGCAGCAATAACAGAAAGCAACAAAGATGAAAAAGTCACCTTTTCTGATAATCAAACTGATCCGGCAGATCCGGATCCACCAGAAACTCCTGGAAGTCCCAGCACCTATGTATCTTCTGTGCATCGCGGAGCACAAATATCATGGTCAGCTAGTGCTCAGAATGGGAGCACAACGGTATCCGTAACAGCTGTTACAAAAAAGGGTGATAGTCCCGCAGATATTCTGCAATCAATTGGTAATCCAAATGATGGTGTGGTCACAGCTCGCGTAAAAGGATCACCACCCAATCCACCTACTGCTGAAGAAACATATTCTGTTTCTTTTAGTTTTACCGGTGCTGATGGAAAGCCTAAATCATTTACAGTTGATCCAAGGCTTAAAATGAAATAATTTGTACCTTGACGTAAACGAAATCAAAATGTCAGTCATTGGAAAAGCCTATTTATTTGTAGGCTTTTTTTGTTTTGCTTTAAGTTCAGGTTTTGCTTTTCAGGATCAGAAACTGGCTGATAGTCTTATTGCTGTCTATCAATCGGGCGCTTACCAGGGGGATGAACGGGATATTCTGGAAATTATCGCAGGGGAAGAGACCAATCCGGATACAAAACTTGGCTATTCCGAACTACTGATCCAGAAGGCAGCTCAGGATTCCTCATCGTATTTTCTGTATAAAGGGTATTTGGAAAAGGGCAATGCGCTCCAATTTAAAGGCGATAACGTAGCGGCCCTTACATCCTATTTAAAGAGCCTCGAATTTGCGGAGGGAACGGATGATCAGCGTGGAATCGGGTCCCTAATGGTTTCCATTGGCGACACCTACGCAGCCATGGAAAACTCAAAAAATGCCCAGAGCTATTACCGCAAGGGGATTC
>NZ_CEYNTP010000336.1:0-2304 GCF_982873095.1 Lentiprolixibacter sp.
CGGAAGTTGTCTAAAAATTAAAAGTGATCAAACAGTTAAGCCTGAAAATCAGTAAAATTGTTAATCCGCAGAATTTTAACGGATTAGTAGCCGATATTTTGGATTGTATTGGTTTTATTCCCAACCTGCAGAGACAATAAATTAAGCCCTAACGATGTTTTAGTTAGTATGAGTTCCCTGACGTTAGTTTTATGGAGTTAAAAAACAAAGAAGCATATCCAAAAATTTGCATCGAAATACTGGAGGATTTGAAAGAGAACCTCCCGGCTCATCTCACCTACCACAGCATTGCACATACTATTGATGTAGCCAATGTGTGCGACTATTATATTGAGCAATATAAGATCGAGAAACCCATCGGGGACCTTATCAGAATTGCCGCTGTTGGCCATGATTACGGATATTTGTTCGCTCCTGAGAATCACGAAGAAAGGAGCATTGCTGAGCTAACGCCTAAGTTGGAAGGTGATTTTTCCAAGAAGGAAATCGATCTTATTGCAGGGATGATCCGTGCCACAAAAATCCCGCAGAATCCAAAAAATTTCTACGAACAGATCTTGGCCGACGCCGACCTCGATTATCTTGGAAGAAAGGATTACGACAAATGGAGCGCACGCCTATTTAAGGAATTCATGCATTTTAAGGTGGTTAAAGACAAATCAGAATGGTTGGATATTCAAATAAGGTTTCTCACTAACCATCACTTTCATACAGACCTGGCGATAGAGAAACGCGCCGATCGCAAGAAAGAGAAACTAATCGAACTACAACAGCTTAAAAAACTTTCCGATTCCTCCGTTTAGGGGGCACTACTACAGCAGCTTTCGATTACAATCACATTCGCGCTGAACATTAGGGGATAAAGCCCTGAACAAGGCGGGCTCACCAATTGGTTAAGATCACTAAATAGTATCGCACCCATCAGGGCAATTAACTTGGACCTGCTCCTTCAGCCTTCCAATTTTTATAATCATTCATCTGAACACCGGTCTTCTAAGATCCAGCTATATGTGATATTCTGTTGAATTTAGGCTGCGATCTTCTATGTTATATTCAGATTTTCAATTTGTTACGGATTATTTCTTATCTTGTATACACCATTTCCCCAAAAATTCCCCCGCTTACGACATGAATTGGCCTGAACCAACCAGGGTAGTGTTTGGCATTATCCACAACAACAACCAATATGAAAAAGCCAGGGCTTATTAAGCGGTCGGTTAAAGTAGTTTGTACCCCATTAATCCGAAATTTAATTTTGTTGCCCCTGATCCTGTTAGGGGTTCAAGGCCAGGTGCTCGCCCAGGATTATACCACCACCGGAAACTCCACAAATTGGAATGATCCCGCTGCATGGGAGTGCTCAGGCGGCGGATGCAAAAGCAATCCCTTTCCGGACAACAATGTTTCCAACTCAACAATTACGATCAACCACGATATAAATTACACGGGTAATCCCCCCATCAACCTTGGGAACAGGGCCATTCTGGAAGTCAATGGGGCCACCTTCACAAATCTCAGTAACCTGAACATCAATGCCTCATCGGCAATTTTCCGGACGTCCAATGCATTAGTAAGCATAGGTCCAGGGGTCATGAATGTCGATGGCCCGGTGCAACTCACCAATTCTGTAGTTGCAAAAGATGGGAATGTGGTAAACAACCTTGAAATTACCGTAAATGATGCCTGTTTTACCCTGGATTCAGGGAACTTTAATAACTATGGGACCTTCTCCGGAAATGGCGGGGTTAAGGTACTAAGCGGAAATATAAATAATTATGGCACCTGGAGTAATGATATATTGTATTACTACTCCAACAACGGTAATGGTTTGCCGGGCACCTTAAGTACTGTAGAAGAAGTAGATGCCACCTGTGCCTGTGCCCTGAGCAATGTGGGAAATACGGCCCCTGTCCTTAATACAGAAGCGCCTACCGCCTTTTGTGAAGGGGAACCTTTACCTGTACTGGACGCCAGCTATATTACTTCTGCCATTCCAACAGGGACCACCTTAACCTGGAGCAGTAACCCGGATCCCCTGGTAATAGAAGATCACCTTACCGGACCTGTCCCAGGTGCCGGCACTTTTTATGGTTTCTTTTATGATGCTGCGAACAATTGTGCCAGTCCTGTTGTTACCGTAAATATTTCAATTAATCCATTGCCAATAGTAACGGTGGAAAACGAGGCTGGTTGCATTGGGGAGGATGTTACCTTCTCTGCTACTGTTACGAACAGCGATCCCGGCACAACCTATAGCTATCAATGGTATGCTGGGTCGGTGCTGCTTGGGGAAACTTCCAGTAC
>NZ_CEYNTP010000337.1:0-2274 GCF_982873095.1 Lentiprolixibacter sp.
GGGCATCCTCAGAAATATAACTATACATCCAACAAATGACCAGGTGGAATAAACATGTTTACCGCAGCCTGCTTTTGGTCTCCTTTATAGGGGTCAATGCCCTTATCCTGATGGGTATAGGTTCGGTAATTGCCTACCTCAACACGGGTGCAGAACGGTCTTCCATCCTGCATCTCGGTATGGAACTGGAACAGGTCTACCTCCCGAGTGTAAACTGGTCGCCCCTGGAGAATGAAGGCCGGAAAATGCCGGAACAAACCCTCAGCGATATTGAAGAAGACTATCTGAAGGCATGGTATGTGCGTTCTGTAGCCCTGAAAAACAATGACCCCTATGGCCTGGACGATTACTACACGGATAGTATGCGAACCAAGCTAAGGGCAATGATAAGGGATAATGCCACACGCAATATCACCATAAACAGCACCACAATTAATCACGAACTGCATCTCGATTTCTACAGTGCAGACGGTAAATTGGTTTCCTTCACAGATAGTGGGGTTACCGGTATCCACGAATTATTTGAAGGGCAAGAATTGGTTTATCGCTACCGCGATAGCACTACCTATCGAGTGGTTATGTTGCTGGAGGATGGTTTTTGGCGGATTCGCCACCTGCAAGCTCTGGAAAAAAGGACCGTGACAGGGAAATCAGAACAACCAAAAGCACCCCATATCAGGCTGGACAACACCTTTGGCATCAACTACTACCCCAAGTCTCAACCCTGGCAACTCTTTGAACAGGAATTGGATACTTTGGCAGTGGCAGAGGACTTACGATTGATCGCAGCAAAAAAGCTCAACACCCTGCGTATTTTTATTCCCTATGCTGTGTTTGGAAAGGCCGCCGTGAATACCGACGAGCTGGAACGACTGGCAGCGTTTTTGGATCTGGCTCATGCCTTCGAGGTTAAAGTGATCATAACCCTCTTCGACTTCTATGGCAATTACGACCTGCCCGACTGGACCTTAACGCACCGTCACGCTGAGACCATTGTAAATTCTGTAAAAGACCACCCCGCCTTAATGGCCTGGGATATAAAAAACGAGCCAGACCTGGATTTCAAAAACAGGGGCAAACAACGTGTTTTGGCCTGGTTAAGTGAAATGGTCCGTCAGTTAAAAACCTGGGATCCTTACCATCCGGTGACGATCGGCTGGTCCAATCCTGTGGCCGCCCGGGAATTACAGGAAGAGGTGGATTTTATCTCCTTCCATTACTACGAGGACCCCGCAGATTTTCAACAAGCTTTCTCAGCATTAAAGGAAGTTGTGGGGGATAAGGAGATCCTATTGGGGGAATTCGGGTATTCGTCCTATAGTGGCATTGCTAATTTGTATACAGGTTCCGAGGAGAAACAGGCCAAATATTACCAGGAAATGATCACCTCCATCAATCAATTGCAGATCCCCGCACTCTTCTGGACCTTACATGATTTTGAGGACATCCCGGACCAGGTGGTAGGGAAACTGCCCTGGAGAAAAGCCCGCCAAAAATACTTTGGCCTAATCCGAATGGACGGGTCACCAAAGCCGGCCTTTGCTCTTATAGAGGGCAAATAAAAAAAGGGGGACAGCAACCTGGCTATCACCCCTTTTCCACTTAACCTAACCAAAAATCTTAGTGCTTCTCAGCCAAAACTTGTTCACTTTTGGGCAAGTTCAGATCAAATCCGGTTAGTTTTGTGAATTGTATCGCCTTGAAATACTCCAGGTACATGGCTGCTATGCGCGACATAGGAATGGCACAGGCCGCCTCATAATTGGTCTTACCAAGGTGAATACGGTAAGCATCGTTGTCCAATACTTTTTCAATGGCATCGGCCAGTGAAGCCACATCAGTAGGGTCGAAGAATTCTCCGGCATACCCCTCATCCTGGATCAGGTGACTTAAGTCCCCCAGGTCCGGCAAAACAGCAGCCTTTCCATAACAGCCTGCCTGGTGGAGTACCCCGGAACTTCCGGTAGTACTGGTGTAAGGGAACACCGTTACTGCGCTTTCCTGAAATAAACCAGGCACGTCTTCCTCAGCAACATAACCAGTGAATTTCAAGCCTTCCACATGGGAATACTGCTTTGCAACACCTTCCAAATACCCGGGGGTATTGGGACTATCCGTACCGGCGATAACTATTTCCATATCCAGATCGGATCGGTTACGTATCATTTCTATCGCTTCAATCAGGATTTCCACTTTCTTGTACGTACCAAACTTTCCAAAAGCCATCACTTGTTTAGGACCTTCGGGCAGATCGTAGTTGGGCGCCTCCGGTGT
>NZ_CEYNTP010000338.1:0-2269 GCF_982873095.1 Lentiprolixibacter sp.
CAGCGAATCCGTCGCCACCGGTTGGACCCGCTTTAGGTGCTGCCGGAGTTAACATCATGGAGTTCTGTAAGCAGTTTAATGCCAGGACCCAGGACAAGCAAGGCAAGGTCTTGCCTGTTGTTATCTCTGTGTACAAGGACAAGTCGTTCGACTTTGTCGTGAAAACACCGCCAGCGGCAGTACAACTTTTGGAAGCGGCTAAGATTAAAAAAGGATCTGGTGAACCGAACCGAGCGAAAGTAGGAAACGTTTCCTGGGACCAGGTAAGAGCAATTGCAGAAGACAAAATGGTGGATCTAAACGCCTTTACCGTCGAGTCTGCGATGAGCATGGTAGCAGGAACGGCAAGATCAATGGGATTGAAGGTTTCGGGCAAGAGGCCTTTTTAAATCTTAAAAGCAATTTGTAACATGGCAAAGTTATCTAGAAAACAAAAGGAAGCCCGGGCCAAAATCGAAAAAGACAGGCTATACAGTCTGGAAGAGGCCTCGGCACTCATCAAAGAGATTACCAACACCAAATTTGATGCTTCCGTTGATATCGCTGTTCGCCTGGGGGTTGACCCCAGAAAAGCGAACCAGATGGTACGTGGGGTTGTGACCCTGCCGCATGGTACCGGTAAAGACGTGAAGGTACTCGCCCTGGTTACTCCGGACAAGGAGGCAGAAGCCGAGCAGGCGGGTGCAGATTATGTTGGTTTGGACGAATACCTTGACAAGATCAAGGGCGGATGGACCGATGTGGATGTCATCATCACCATGCCCAGTGTTATGGGAAAACTGGGACCTCTGGGACGTATCCTCGGGCCCCGTGGGCTGATGCCCAACCCCAAGACAGGTACGGTAACCATGGATGTGTCTAAGGCAGTCTCTGATGTGAAAGCAGGTAAGATCGACTTTAAGGTAGATAAAGCGGGTATTGTACATGCCGCTATCGGGAAAGCCTCTTTCCCGGCAGATAAAATCGCTGGAAATGCCAAAGAGTTGCTCGATACCCTGAACAAAATGAAACCAGCTGCAGCCAAAGGGGTGTACATGAAGAGCATTTATATGTCGAGTACCATGAGCCCCAGCGTGCAATTAGATCCAAAAGCAGTTTAACTGTAATAGTGAAATCATGACTAGACAAGAAAAAGCAAACGTTATAGAGGATTTGACTGCACAGCTGGCTGAGAATGCCACGATTTATCTGGCAGACATTTCCGGGCTTGATGCATCTACCACCTCTGCACTGCGGAGGGCGTGCTTCAAAGCCAATATCAGACTTTCTGTAGTTAAGAATACCCTCCTGGCCAAGGCCATGGAAGCATCTGAAAAAGAGTTTGGAGAATTGCCTGATGTACTAAAGGGAAATACCTCCCTCATGTTCTCAGAAACCGGTAATGCACCGGCCAAGCTTATCAAGAACTTCAGGAAGAAATCAGACAGGCCCTTATTGAAAGGTGCTTTTGTTGAGGAAGCGATCTTTATCGGGGACGATAAATTGGAAACCCTGGTAAATATCAAATCCAAGGAAGAGGTGATCGGAGATATTATTGGATTGCTGCAATCTCCTGCCAAGAACGTAATTTCCGGACTGAAATCCGGAGGTGGAAAGCTGGCGGGTATCCTTAAAACCCTTTCCGAAAAATAATTTGAACGCACTAATAAACACAATAATTAAAACTTTTTATTAAACGATAGAAAAATGGCAGATTTAAAAGATTTCGCAGAACAATTGGTTAATTTAACTGTAAAAGAGGTTAACGAATTAGCTGATATATTAAAAGAAGAGTACGGCATTGAGCCAGCCGCAGCTGCAGTTGCAGTGGCAGGTGGCGGAGCAGCCGGAGGCGGTGAAGCTGAAGCAGCTGAGGAAAAAACAGAGTTTGATGTTGTCCTCAAAGCCGCTGGAGCTTCCAAATTGGCAGTAGTTAAGCTGGTTAAGGAATTAACCGGGCTTGGACTGAAAGACGCCAAGGATATCGTTGACAGTGCACCTAAAGCCGTTAAGGAAGGTGTTGCTAAAGACGAAGCAGAAGGTATCAAAAAATCATTGGAAGAAGCAGGCGCAGAAGTTGAGCTTAAATAATAGCGCTGACCATATGGTTTTGGTTTAGGTCTTCCGCCTTTTTGGTGGCTAGGCCTAAACCCTTTTATATTGGGTATATGAAGCAGTATACCACCCGTTTGAGTATTCACGATCAAAAACTTGTCCATAGATGTTCACTAAACCGATTGAGAGAATAAATTTTGCATCCGCTAAGAACATACCGGAATACCCGGATTTC
>NZ_CEYNTP010000339.1:0-2253 GCF_982873095.1 Lentiprolixibacter sp.
CTTTACGGTCTGATAGACATGGTAAAAAAGAAGGTGTTCAAAGCCGGTAGCAGCATACTTGCTATTCACAGTGGCGGCCTTCAGGGGATACAGGGGATGAACAATGTACTAAAGGAAAAGAAGTTACCGTTAATTGACATATGAGAAGACTTACCTGCTTATTGGTACTCGCATTGATGGTACAGGCCTGTGGCTCAAAGAAGAAGGCCTATTCCCGAACTGACCGTAATGCAACTGCCGGCAATAAGGGAGAAACGGGATATCCCATGCCCTCGGATCAGGGGGAGTTTATCTTTTATGATATTGCCTCCATAGAAGAATACATCGAGACTTTTGCTGAAGTGGCTCAGATGGAGATGAAAGCCTACGGTATCCCTGCCAGTATTACCCTGGCCCAGGGAATTCTGGAAAGCGGCTATGGACAGGGCGAACTTACCCGGAAGACCAATAACCATTTTGGGATCAAGTGCCATAACGGTTGGGACGGGGCCTATGCCTACCATGACGATGACAGAAAAGGGGAGTGCTTTCGAAAATACAACCATCCTATGTATTCTTTCAGGGACCACAGTATATTCTTGTCGAGTCGGTCCCGGTATGCTCCTTTGTTCCGGTTGAGGCGAGACGACTATAAAGCCTGGGCCAGGGGTTTAAAAGCCGCCGGTTATGCGACAGATCGCAAGTATCCCCAGAAACTGATTTCTTTCATAGAACGGTATCAACTCTACAAGTATGACCGTCAGGTGTTGCGCGAAGGATACGCAGTATCACCGGATCCCAAAGAATATGATTACACCGTCTACAAGGTGAAAAAGGGAGATACCCTTTATTCTATTTCCAGACGGTATTTTGTACCTGTTAAAGAACTTATGGAATTAAACGATATGGATAGCAGCCACTTATCCATTGGACAGGAACTTAAGATTAAGACCGAAAAACCCAGATAGCTATTTATGATCTATAAAAGAAGCAGTGCCTTGTTTCAGGAGGCAAAAGCCGTTATTCCCGGAGGGGTGAACTCCCCGGTTCGTGCATTCAAAGCTGTTGGGGGAACCCCAATATTCGTAAAGGAAGCCAAAGGACCCTATTTGTATGATGAAGATGGGAACCGTTTGATTGATTACATTTCTTCCTGGGGCCCGCTCATCCTGGGACACGCCTATGAACCGGTAGTTGCTGCCGTAACGGAGCGGGCGCGCAAAGGAACCTCCTTTGGGATGCCAACAGAGCTCGAAACGGAATTGGCAAAGCTTGCCGTGGAAATGGTGCCCAATATCGATCAGATCCGTTTTGTGAACAGCGGTACAGAGGCCTGTATGTCTGCCGTAAGGCTGGCCCGCGGGTTTAGCGGGAAGGATAAGATCATCAAATTCGCAGGTTGCTATCACGGGCACGCGGATGCCTTCCTTATTCAGGCGGGTAGTGGAGCCGTTACTTTTGGCAGCCCCAGCAGTCCTGGTGTCACCCAGGGTACCGCAAAAGACACCCTGCTTGCCAACTACAATGATCTTGAGGATGTTTCCAGGCTAATAGCTGCAAACAAAGGGGAGATCGCAGCTGTAATTATCGAGCCTGTTGCAGGTAATATGGGCTGTATACCCCCAGCCCCTGATTTTATAAGAGGACTCAGGGAGCTTTGTACACAAAATGGGGTGTTATTAATATTTGACGAGGTGATGACTGGTTTCCGACTAGCAAGGGGAGGCGCCCAGGAGTATTTGGGAATTGATGCCGACATCCTCTGTTTTGGAAAAGTGATCGGTGGGGGACTGCCCGTAGGGGCCTTTGCCGCCCGAAAAGAAATTATGAGTTACCTGGCCCCGGAAGGCCCGGTTTACCAGGCCGGAACATTGAGTGGCAACCCACTGGCCATGAGTGCAGGACTGGCGATGCTTACTCAACTCAACAACCGCCCGGAAGTATTCGAGAGCCTGGATAAGAAAACCGCTTATCTGCACGAAGGGATCAAAAAGGTTTTGGATCAGCATGGGATCGTGCATCAGATCAACAGGGTGGGGAGTATGCTATCCGTACACTTCACGGAAGCTCCGGTCGTTGATTTTGAAACGGCCAAGACGGGCAATAACGAAACTTTTAAAAAATATTTCCACGGCATGCTCGCCGAAGGAGTTTACCTGCCACCAAGTGCCTTTGAAAGCTATTTCCTCAATGACGCCCTGGGTTATGAGGATCTGGATGCCACCATTACCGCACTGGATAAGATCGCTCCTGAATTGAAATAAAAAATGGCGG
>NZ_CEYNTP010000340.1:0-1816 GCF_982873095.1 Lentiprolixibacter sp.
GACCTGATGATGACGGCAGGCGTCGATAGCCGTGATCATCAGGAAGAGCTGGAAATCGTACAGGTTTCCCGGGAGGTATACCAGCGTATCGCCTACAGGGAAAAAACCGAAGGGGTCGTGGTCCTGGCCAGGTCCAAGAACCATCAGCTGAGTGACCTTCAATTCCATCGGAAAAACCCGCTGGTCCTTGTAGCACAAGCCCCTGAAAAACCAGGCAACCTTGGGGCATTGCTGCGAACAGCAGATGCTGCAGGCCTGGATGCAGTGATCCTGGCGGATCCCAAAAGCGACCTGTATAACCCTAACATCATCCGTTCCAGCGTAGGTTGCCTGTTTACTGTGAACATTGGTATAGGTAGTACTACAGAAGTGCTAGAGTTTCTGAAAATCCATGGAATCACCCTCTACACCGCTGCACTGTCTGCCAGCAAGGTATACAGCGAGGTGGATTATACAGGGGCTGTAGCCATTGCGGTAGGTACTGAAGCCACTGGGCTCACAGAAGATTGGATTTCCGCTGCTGATGAAAACATTATCATTCCCATGAAAGGGGAGATAGATTCCATGAACCTTTCAGTGTCAGCCGCAATACTTATCTTTGAAGCCCTCAGACAACGTAATTTTGATTGAGCAGGTTCAGGAATTTCATTTGTAGTAAAACATGACCCACCCCACACTATTCTACATAATAATTGGCATCCTTTTACTTCAATTTGCCATAGAAACAGTGCTGGATGTTCTTAATGCTCGAAAATTCAGGGATCCGATACCCAGCGAACTATCAGACATATTTGACGCCGGGGAATATAGTAAATCACAGGAATACAAGCTGGCCAACTATAAGTTTGGGCTGATTTCAGGTGTTTTCTCCCTCCTTATCATCCTGGCCTTTTTGATATTCGGGGGCTTCGATTGGATAGATAGCATCGCAAGGAGTGTAACGGACCACCCCATTGCCATTGCCCTGTTGTTTTTTGGAATCATTTTTCTGGGCAGTGACCTGCTGGGCACACCTTTTGCCTACTATCAGACCTTTGTTATCGAAGAAAAATTTGGCTTTAACAAGACCACCAGGGCATTGTTCTGGACCGATAAATTTAAAGGGTGGCTGATGAGCCTTGTGCTCGGTGGAGGCCTCCTGAGCCTGATCATCTGGTTTTTTACCTGGGCCGGAGCCAATTTCTGGATCTATGCCTGGATCTTGATTGCTGCCTTTACCATCTTTATTAATTTGTTTTACAGCCGTCTTATTGTTCCCCTTTTTAACAAACAAACCCCTCTGGAAGAGGGTAAGCTACGTGATAAAATTCAAGCCTATGCACGTAAGGTTGGGTTTGAGCTAAAGAGTATTTTTGTAATAGACGGTTCTAAAAGGTCAACCAAGGCCAACGCCTATTTCTCCGGTTTTGGTAGGGAAAAACGGGTTACCCTGTACGATACGCTTATCGAAGACCTTGAAGAAGATGAGATCGTGGCAGTGCTTGCCCATGAAGTAGGGCATTACAGGAAACATCACGTGTTGTATAATTTGATCACCTCCATATTGCTCACCGGACTCACCCTGTTTATTCTGTCGCTCTTTATCAACAATCCTGAAGTGTCCGCTGCCATTGGAGTGCAAACCCCCAGTTTTCACGCGGCATTAATCGGTTTTGGGCTGCTGTACAGCCCCATATCAGAAGCAACCGGACTGCTGATGAATGCCCTTTCCCGAAAATTTGAATATCAGGCTGATGATTTCGCGAAAACGTCCTTTGCAGCAATGCCTCTGGTGAATTCCCTTAAAAAACTCTCAAAAAAGAGCCTGAGCAACCTG
>NZ_CEYNTP010000340.1:1826-2236 GCF_982873095.1 Lentiprolixibacter sp.
CTTACGTTTTTGTCCACTATTCACACCCCCCCCTGAAGGACCGTATCCTGAATCTCAAGGCATGATTTTTGTTGGTTACTACAAAAGTTTGTGGTAATTTTAAGTTATGCGGACGGAAACTGTCATAGAGAAGGAGAACAGGGAAATTGCCAAACAGTACAAGGAGCTACTGCGTATAAGCTACCAGGCTTTGAGCGATGAAGACAAGCGACTGATACGTTCGGCTTTTGACGTTGCCGTGGATGCCCACAAGAACCAGAGAAGGCGATCCGGAGAGGCCTATATCTTCCATCCTATTGCCGTTGCTAAGATTGTGGCCTCTGAAATTGGACTTGATGCCATATCAATTGCTTCTGCCCTCCTGCACGACGTGGTAGAAGACACCGAATATACCCTTGACGATATCGAAA
>NZ_CEYNTP010000341.1:0-2232 GCF_982873095.1 Lentiprolixibacter sp.
GCTCAACTAACAACCTTAAACCCAAATCTTACAATATTCACCGTTGAACAAACAACGATCTCGGTTCATACTCCTTCACCAACTCAACAATCGCCCGAATGTGTTCGGGGGTAGTGCCGCAGCATCCCCCTACAATGTTTACCAGGCCTTTCTCGAGGTACTCACGAATTTGTCCGGCCATTTCCTGCGGGGTTTGGTCATATTCCCCGAAAGCATTCGGCAGACCTGCATTGGGATGGGCAGAAACCGCTTGATCGGACCTATCCGAGAGAATTTGCAGGTAAGGGGTTAACTGGTTGGCTCCAAGAGCGCAATTAAAACCAACGGATAGTAAGGGCTGGTGGGAAATGGATATCAGGAAGGCCTCTGCTGTCTGACCAGACAATGTTCTTCCAGAGGCGTCGGTAATGGTACCACTTACCATGACCGGGATGTCCAACCCCTTCTCTTCTTTTACTTCAGAAATGGCAAAAAGTGCTGCTTTGGCATTCAGCGTATCAAAAACGGTCTCCACCAGCAACAGGTCCACCCCACCTTCAACCAAGGCCTCAACCTGTTCCTTGTAAGCCTTGCGGAGCTCCTCAAAGGAAGTAGCCCTGTACCCGGGGTCATTGACATCAGGCGACATACTGGCCGTTTTGTTTGTAGGACCAATGCTTCCCGCTACAAACCTGGGTTTATTAGGGTCACTGGAGGTAAAATCCGAAGCAACTTTCTTAGCAATTCTGGCTGATTCACGATTCATTTCACTCACCAGACCTTCCATCTGATAATCGGCCATGGCAATAGCGGTTGCCGAAAAGGTGTTGGTCTCGATGATATCCGCACCGGCTTCGAGGTACTTTTCGTGAATTTCTTCAATAGCCTCCGGCTGGGTAAGGCTGAGCAGATCATTATTCCCCTGTAGCGGACACGGCCAGTCTTTAAACCGCTGCCCGCGAAAATCGGCCTCGGTAAAATTGTATCGTTGCAGCATGGTGCCCATGGCTCCGTCCAATACGAGGATCCGCTCTCCCAGAATATCCTGAATACGCTTCATAATAATATCCATTTTAAAATCAAGAAAGATAAAGGAAAGCCTTGGGTAGATTTCTGTTATCTATTCCGTTAAGGGATAGAATGTAGCACCTTCTTTACAGGGAAAGGGTTGCTAAGGTTTCACCGGGTCTATTCCCTCCACCTTTCTTGATAACATATCAATGTTTAAAGGAACTACCACAAAGAAAACCTACCTGTTTTGGATAAACAAGGAATTCAAGGGTTTTTTGGTATCGAACTTATCTTCAATTAATAAAACCAACCCCTGAGGTCGTGTTGGTCTGTGGATCAATCAGAATAAATGCTCCATTGGTCTTGTTCTCGTAGTAAGGATCAAAATAAATAGGCCGGCTGAGCTTCAATGAAGTATCTCCGATTTCATTCAGACGTAATTGCTGAGCGGTTTGGCTTCCTGAATAGTCAGTGGCAATGGTATTTTGGACAGCTTCTATTCTGGACAAGACCTTATTGGTGTTGTGTTGCAGAATATATTTGGTTCCAGGGAGAAGCGGTTTGGTGTCCATCCAGCAGATGGTGGCCTCCAGGTTTCGTTCCAGTTTTGGCAATTGTCCTGTCTTCACCAGCATATCCCCACGTGAAATATTGATTTCATCTTCTAACGTCAAGGTAACCGAATTCCCGGGCATTGCCTGTTCATAGGTGCTATCAAAAAAGTGGATGCTTTTTATTCTAGACTGGTTACCCGAGGGCAGTACTGTTACCTCATCCCCTATACTTAAGGATCCACCGTATACCTTGCCGGCAAAACCCCTGAAATCATGGAAATCAGCGGTCTTGGGTCGTATAACCTGCTGTACCGGGAATCGAACCGCTCCTTTGTCTTTTATGTCAGACACCTCCAATTGTTCCAAATGCTCCAAAAGTGATTCCCCTCCATACCAGGGCATGCGTTCCGATTGTGCAGCGATATTGTCACCGTGCAGCGCACTCACCGGGATAAAATGCAGTTGCTGTTCATCGTAAGTGCTCCGCTTGTTCAGCTCCTCGAACTCCAGCTTGATATCTTTAAACACTTGTTCAGAAAAGTCTACAAGATCCATCTTATTGATCGCAACAATGACATCTTTGATCCGCAAGAGGTTGTTAATGAAGAAGTGGCGATAGGTTTGCTCCACCACCCCTTTTCTCGCATCTATCAATATAATCGCTACCTCAGAGGTAGACGCCCCTGTT
>NZ_CEYNTP010000342.1:0-2215 GCF_982873095.1 Lentiprolixibacter sp.
GATGGTTTGTGTGTCCAGCGTGGAAAGGGTGTTTCCGTAGATCTCAGCACTCTTTGTTTCTATATCGTCAAAATTCTCAAGGAAGATCTCGAAGTTGCCCACTTCATCCGCTTCCCAGCGGTTCATGCGTTGGATATGGCGGATATCCGTAAAAACATAGGTACTGTCAAACTCTTCAAAACCGCTATCATAAATTCCTACCACGACAAACTTGCGCTGGTTGGGCATCTTCGACGGGTCTTCATCCCGCAGGAAAAAGGTGAAAAAGCTGTCCCCAACACCCAATTCCAGCCGCTGGGCCATATAGGAAGAAATCAAAACTTCTTCATTTAGCTCCCCGCTAAAATCGGGTAATCGCCCTTCCTCCAGGTATTCAGAGAATTGGGCCCACTGGTAATCCGGCCCTACACCTTTCGCGATGATGCCTTCAAAGGTCTCTGCGGTGCGGATGATCCCCGCTTTTGTAGCCACCGCCTGAATATGAGAAATGCCCTCTACGGAATCGAAGGTGGGATAAAAATCCTGGTTTAGGGATACCGGAACCACCGATACATCAGACTGGTTATTGTCGAAGTTATAGATCTGAATATGGCCGTTAAAAACGGATACCTTCTCCCGGATCTTCTCCTTGAGGCCCACCCCGGTTGCAATAGCCACAAGCATCATGATAACCCCAAGGGCAACGGCCACTACAGCAATTTTTATTATTGGGGCGGATATGCTAATTTTATGATCTCCTCCTTTGATCAGTCGCCTCGCAATAAAAAATGCTAAATTCAATTTATGCCATTTAAATACAGTCTCAAAAATACATTTTTATTATGGTTTTTGATGCTCCTCGCCTGTGGGGGAAGCAGCGGAAAAAAGCAGGCGAACCCCACCAATGCTCCAAGGTCTGAACAGCAGGAGTCCGTGGCCCCGATCGTTGTTGGCGCTAACCGTACCTCTGCCTATCTGCACCGCCTGGAAGGAAAACGTCTCGGTATTGTAGCCAATCCCACCAGTGTAATTTTTAATAAACCCGGTGACCCCGGGCAGGGATATACCCATCTTGTGGATTCCCTCCTCACCCTGGGTATGGATGTCGAAGTGGTTTTTGCCCCCGAACACGGTTTCAGGGGGACGGCCGATGCAGGTGAGGAAGTAAAAGACGGACAAGATGTAGCCACAGGGCTCCCTGTAATTTCCCTCTACGGTAAAAACAGAAAGCCTTCGCCTGAGCAACTGCAGGGATTGGAATTAGTGGTATTTGATATTCAAGACGTGGGGGTGCGGTTCTACACCTACATAGCAACCCTGCAACTTGTTATGGAGGCATGCGCCGAGGAAGGCATCCCCATTCTGGTTCTCGACCGGCCCAATCCTAACGGACACTATGTTGATGGACCCACTATGGAAAAGGAGCACAGGGGGTTTCTTGGAATGACATCGATTCCCCTGGTATATGGAATGACCATTGGCGAATATGCCCGTATGATCAATGAGGAAGGCTGGATGCAGGATGATAAGAAAGCAGCACTGACAGTTATTCCGCTGGAAAATTACATCCACAGCAGGCCTTACTCCCTGCCCATCAGGCCTTCCCCTAACCTTCCAAATGACCAGGCCATCAATCTGTATCCCAGCCTGGGATTATTCGAAGGGACGCATGTAAATGCAGGCAGGGGGACGGAATTCCAGTTTCAGCGTTTTGGCGCGCCTTTTCTGGATAGCCTCGTATTCAAGTTTCGGTATCAGCCCAAACCCAACTTCGGGTCCAAAAATCCCAAGCACAATGGACAAATATGCTTTGGACAGGACCTCAGCAGGGAACCGAGAATGCAGTCAGTTTCCCTGCAATGGTTGATAGCAGCCTATCAGAATTCCCGTGACCCGGAACAATTCTTTAAAACTTCAGGATTTACAAAACATGCTGGAACTGCCCAACTGCAGGAGGCCATCGAAGCCGGCATAACAGAAGAAGAAATCCGAAAGGGCTGGGCCCCCGATATAGAAAAATTCAAAAAGATCCGTAAACGCTACCTGATCTATCCCTGATCATTCCTCCACGGAAACGGTAGTGGGTTTGCGGTACTTATGGAAGGGCTGTTTGAGTAAGCCGGTAACACTGGCATTCTCCTCCCGGTCAGGGAAAGTATCCACCCCATACACGATTTTTTGTCGGTCCAGTTTCATAAAAGTCCCGAACAAACGGTCCCAGATCGAAAAGATATTT
>NZ_CEYNTP010000343.1:0-2213 GCF_982873095.1 Lentiprolixibacter sp.
TGGTAGCTGCAGTGGTATTCCCATATTTATCAATGTTTACCATCACCTTTTCTTTTGGAAAGTGACCAAAATCAGCAATTGCATCTATAATCCTTTTATTGGCTTGATGTGGAACAATCCAATCAATCTGATCAGAATCCAGATTATTTCTTTCGAAAATATCATGAATTGTTTTCTTCATTCCGTTCACAGCGGCTTTAAAAACAGGTCTTCCAATTTTATCCCCAAACGCCCCAGTTTATTGCGCTGTTTGCCCGAAAGCAGCAAGGCCGAATTACGCAGCAACAAGATAGGGAAGGGTACCTCCAAAGCATCATATGCGCCTTTGAACTGCAGCCAGTAGGCCAGCTCCCCGCCCCCACCGATATAACACAGGTTGGGGAGGATCACTTCCTGATATATGGGTCGGGTGATTACATTGGGCGAAAATCGTTCCGGGTGCGCTTTAAGTTCCTGTTCCAATTCTGCCTTACTGAAATTCAAATCCGAGTTCAGGACATGGAAATGCCCGTCCCTTTCCTCTATTCGTTCCCTTAGCCCGTCGAGCAAATAGAAATAATTGATTTTCCTCGGATTCACCTGAATGGGGTAAGGTTTGTCCTGTTGCCTGAGGGATTTAATGGCCTCAGTGACCTGATCATGGGTGATCCCTTTAACAATGTCCTTTTCCACATAAGGTGCCATTAGCCTTTTGAGCCGGCTATCGTCACCATCTACAACTACAAGTCCGTAGGTCCCAAACAGCTCATTCGCGAGGAATCTCGTGGCCGCGGCTAGCGTATCGTGTTCAAGGTAAGCTCTTCGAAAAAGTTCGGCAAGGTGTTTGGCGCGGTTTCCAGGACCCAGCTCCTGAATGAAAGCCGCCAAGACTGCTTGCAGGCCCTCGGTTTCCATACGGCCTACAGCTCCTCCATCTGCGCGGTTCCACTGTAATTTTTTCCCCTTAAAATTGAAGTAATTGATCTCTTCAAAATCGTGATCTTCAGTGGCCATCCAGTACACAGGGACAAAATCGTAATCCGGGTACCGCTCTTTTAATCGTTTTGCAAGGTTCAGGGCGGTGATGATCTTGTAAAGAAAATATAGGGGGCCGGTAAACAAATTCAGCTGATGTCCGGTTACAACCGTAAATGTGGTACTCGATTTCAGTAATTCCAGGTTGTCTTCCGTAGCTTCTGATAGGGTAATTCCGTTGTATTGTTCGGTAAGGGCTTCAAAAAGGACCTTTCGGTGTGCTTTGGGATATTGCTTCCCTTTCTCTTTGATTTGCTCTTCAAAGGCATCAAGTTGGGGAAAACGATTGTAAAAAGGTTGAAGTGAAGATAGCTGGTCCAGGTAGTCGCAAATTAACCCGGAAAAGTAACCGGTCTTTCGATAAGGGATACAGTCAACCTCCATGTAACGAATAAAAACGCGATCAAAGATAAAATTCCTGAGACTTTCGATTGCCAAAAATACGTTAAGAAGTTACGGATTATTTGCTAGATTTGGCCTCGTCATATGCAATATCCCCTATGAAAAAACTCATATTCCTCTTTTCCGTTTTCTTCATTTCCGTCTTTTACGGGCAGCAGATCCAGAGTCCATCCGAGTTCCTGGGTTATGAATTGGGCAGCCAGTTCACAAGACACCACCGGGTGGTAGACTACTACGAATACCTGGCAGCCACTGCCCCGGGCAGGGTGAAGTTACAGGAATACGGACGCACCAACGAGGGGCGAAAACTCCTTCTGGCCTATGTCTCGAGTGCTGCCAACATGGAAAACCTGGAAACCATACGAACAGAACATCTGCGGAATATGGATGGGCCAAGTGCGGCCAACAAAGCCATTGTTTGGCTCAGCTATAATGTACACGGCAATGAGAGTGTAAGCACGGAGGCCTCCATGCAAACGGTTTTTGATTTACTCACTTCAAAAAAGGCCTATCTGGAAGATACCGTGGTCATCATGGACCCCTGTATCAACCCAGACGGACGCGACCGTTATGTGAACTGGTACCAACAGTATAAAAACAGTCCCTACAACGTTGATCCGAACAGCAAGGAGCACCACGAAGGCTGGTGGAGTGGCAGGAGCAACCATTATATGTTCGACCTCAACCGCGACTGGGCCTGGCTCACCCAGCAGGAGACCCGCCGGCGGGTGGCCGCCTACCGCATGTGGGAGCCCCAGGTGCACGTGGACTTCCACGAGATGCGCCCCACCTCCACC
>NZ_CEYNTP010000344.1:0-2200 GCF_982873095.1 Lentiprolixibacter sp.
AAATCAAAGCCTATTTTGGTGATGACCTTTCTGGCAAGCGCATTGGTGTTTGGGGACTTGCGTTCAAACCCGAGACAGACGATATCCGTGAGGCTTCTTCCCTTGTAGTAATTGAGGAATTATTGAAACTGGGTGCCGAGGTAACTGCTTTTGATCCGGAGGCCATGGACAATGTACAACGCAAACTGGGAGATGCTATTTCTTTTGCACCAAGGATGTATGGAGCCATTGAAGACGCAGATGCCCTGGTCATTTGTACGGAATGGGGAGTATTCCGAAATCCTAATTTCAAATTGATGAAGGAATTGTTGAAACAGCCTGCTATCTTTGACGGGAGAAACCTGTATGAAGTAGCCGATATGAGGAATCAGGGGTTTCATTATGAATCAATAGGAAGGGTGTAGTGCCCGTGTAAATATCAAAAGTTGAAAAGAGTATTAATTACGGGGGCTGCAGGATTTTTGGGTTCTCATTTGTGCGACCGGTTTATTGAGGAAGGGTTTCATGTTATCGGCATGGACAACCTCATTACTGGAGATTTAAAAAACATTGAGCACCTCTTTAAACTGGAACACTTTGAGTTCTACCACCACGATGTTACCAAGTTCGTCCATGTTCCCGGCGATTTAGAATACATCCTTCACTTTGCCTCTCCGGCCAGCCCCATAGATTATCTGAAAATTCCCATCCAAACTTTGAAAGTCGGGGCACTTGGCACGCATAACCTACTAGGACTGGCTAAGGAAAAAAAGGCACGTATACTTATCGCCAGTACTTCCGAGGTTTATGGAGATCCGTTGGTTCACCCGCAGTCGGAAGATTATTATGGAAATGTGAATACCATTAGTCCCCGTGGCGTCTATGATGAAGCCAAACGCTTTCAGGAATCCATCACCATGGCGTATCACCGTTTCCATGGTCTGGATACCCGCATCGCCAGGATCTTCAACACCTATGGTCCCAGAATGCGACTGAATGACGGACGTGTTATCCCCGCCTTCATGGGACAGGCCCTGAGGGGGGAGGACCTCACCGTTTTTGGTGATGGTTCCCAAACCCGTTCTTTTTGTTATGTTGATGACCAGATCGAAGGGATATACCGCCTACTAATGGCGGACTACCACCTGCCTGTTAATATCGGAAACCCGGGGGAGATTTCTATCCTTGATTTTGCGGAGGAAATCATAAAGCTTACCGGCACTAAACAAAAGATTGTTTACAAACCTTTACCTCAAGACGACCCTCTGCAACGGCGGCCAGACATATCCTTAGCAAGAGATTTGCTGGGATGGGAGCCGAAGGTAAAGAGAGCTGAGGGAATGAAGATGACCTGGGACTACTTCCAGACCCTGTCCAAAGAAGAATTGGAAAAGGCAGAACACCGGGATTTCTCCAAAAGAAACCGCAAGTAGAAATTCCATCAGCCACCTACAGAAAAGCCATTTTCAAACGTCTTAAATAGGGGCACAAGCCCTATTTTTGTATAAACCATCTTTACATGAATGTTTTAATACTAGGGTCCGGGGGCAGGGAGCACACCTTTGCCTGGAAAATAGCACAGAGCAACTTACCTGATCAACTCTTTATTGCACCGGGGAATGCCGGAACATCATCACTGGGAACAAACCTGCCTGTTGCAGTAAATGATTTCGAGGGCATTAAATCTGCGGTTCTTGAACACCGTATCGGCCTGGTGGTGGTAGGACCGGAAGACCCCCTTGTAAAGGGTATCCACGATTATTTCCTTAACGATGGGAAACTCCGTGATATTCCCGTAATAGGCCCCCAGAAAGAAGCAGCGCAGCTGGAAGGAAGCAAGGAATTTGCCAAGGCCTTTATGTCCCGACATAAGATTCCCACTGCTGCATACAAGAGCTTTACAGCCGACACCCTGGAACAGGGCTACGCCTTTCTGGAAACCTTATCACCTCCATATGTCTTGAAGGCTGATGGACTTGCGGCAGGAAAAGGCGTGCTCATTCTGGATGACCTGGAAATAGCAAAAAAGGAACTGCGCGCTATGCTCCAGGAGGCCAAATTTGGAGCTGCGAGTGCCACCGTGGTGATCGAAGAGTTTCTCTCCGGGATTGAACTGAGCTGTTTTGTACTCACCGACGGAAAAAATTATAAAATCTTACCCACCGCCAAAGACTATAAAAGGATTGGCGAAGCGGACAGCGGACTGAATACAGGTGGAATG
>NZ_CEYNTP010000345.1:0-2178 GCF_982873095.1 Lentiprolixibacter sp.
CTTATTACTTTATCGGAGAACTGATCCTGGACCTGGAACTGGAATACGATACCCCAACCACAGACCACTGCGGCAGCTGTACGGCCTGCCTGGATGCCTGCCCCACCCAAGCCATTGTACAACCCTACGTAGTGGATGGCAGTAAGTGCATTTCCTATTTCACCATTGAACTAAAAAACGAGATCCCAAATGAGGTGAAGGGACAGTTTGACGACTGGATATTTGGCTGTGATATCTGCCAGGAGGTGTGCCCCTGGAACCGTTTTTCCAGGCCTCACCGGGAACCTTTGTTCCAACCGCACCCAGAACTGCTCTCAATGAGCAAAAAAGACTGGGAGGAGATCACGGAGGAGGTCTTTAAAACCGTGTTTCGAAAGTCGGCCGTAAAGCGGACCAAATATTCGGGCCTAAAGCGAAATATCGAATTCCTGAAATGATTTTACCCTTTTCTCAATCGTTTTCGTAACCAAAATCTGTTCTTTTCACTCTGGTTTTGGGTAAAAAGCGTGATAAAATCCTATATTGAACCTGGTTCCGAAATTGACATGCAGGTCAATTTTTTCATATTTAGATTAACCAACCGTAAAACATATGAAACTGAACAAACCCACCCTGAGCTTCTGGCAGATCTTCAATATGAATGTTGGATTTTTAGGGATACAATACAGTTTCGGGCTTCAACAGAGTGCTATAAATCCCATCTTCCTGTTCCTTGGCGCTTCAGAGGAAATCCTGCCCATCCTGAATATTGCGGGTCCGGTAACCGGTTTGGTGGTACAACCCTTGGTTGGGGCCATTTCGGACAAGACCTGGTCTCCCCGCTGGGGTAGGAGAAAGCCGTTTTTCCTGATCGGTGCCCTGCTGGGGAGTATATGTTTGTTTGCCTTTCCATTAAGTCCGGCCCTCTGGTTTGCCGTGGGACTGCTCTGGATACTGGATGTGGGGAACAATATGGCCATGGAACCCTACCGGGCTTTTGTTGGTGACAAATTGCCGGACAGGCAGCTGAGTGTGGGCTACCAGATGCAGAGCTTGTTCGTAGGGGCGGGTATACTGTTGGCCAACGCTTCCATTTTTATATTTCAGGATTGGTTTGGCGGGGGTGAGGAAATCACCGGGGCCGTGCCCAAGTGGTTGTACTACTCCTTCTTCATTGGATCCTTCTTATCCATTGCCACCATTTTATGGTCGGTACTGAAAACCCCAGAAATCCCGCCAAGTCCTGAGGAACTGGAAGAAATAAACAGCCATAAAAGCTTGCCCTTTTCCCAACGCTTCAAGTTGCCTTTTGTTGAGATTGCCCATGCGGTCAAGGACATGCCTAAATTCATGTGGAGGTTGTCTGCCGTCTATCTGTTTCAATGGTATGCCCTTTTTATTTACTGGCAATTTATAACACCGCTTTTCCGGACTACCATGGGATTCGACACTTCCCAGGCGGCTGCACAGGCGGCTAAAATGAGCACTACCTACAATGTGGTGACCACAGTTGTGGCGCTGATCCTGGTGCCCCTGACCATTAGGTTTGGTGGGAAAAGGATATACGCCCTGAGCCTGTTTGGCACCTCCATCGCCCTGTTTTCTATTCCCCACATTACCGATCCGGTATCTGTGCTCTACCCGATGGTACTCTTCGGTATTGGCTGGGCGGCCATGATGGGAATTCCCTACAGCATGGTATCCAAAATAGTACCTCAGGAACGAAGGGGGGTATATATGGGGATCCTCAATATGATGATTGTGATCCCAATGGGGATACAGACCCTGTCTTTTGGCCCTATTTTCAAAAACCTGTTGGGAGCGAATTCTGTAAACGCTATGCTGTTTGCCGGGACATGCTTTGTCATTGCCGGAATACTTGCCTTCCGTTTGCCAGTATCCGAAGACCCTTGATTTTAACAGGGAAAAAAGAGCGTTCTCATTTATTGGTCAGATTAGGTTATCTTGATGCAAACCCCTTACTTTTGTATTCTTAGCGGTCCGTCATGAGCAATCAAAAGAAAAGAAGAGAAGCACTGGTCTACCACGCCAAGCCTCAGCCCGGGAAGATTAAGGTTGTCCCTACTAAGCCCTATGCCACCCAAAGGGACCTTGCCCTTGCCTATTCCCCAGGCGTTGCGGAACCTTGTCTGGAAATCGACAAGGACCGGGAAAATGTTTACAAGTATACGGCGAAGG
>NZ_CEYNTP010000346.1:0-2175 GCF_982873095.1 Lentiprolixibacter sp.
GTCCGTTCAGATCTCAAGTAATTTTTCCGAAAACATCCGGGCGTATTTCCTTATAGTTTCCTTGTTGAACTCAGTTTCTTCCCCAATGCGGCCCAGACAGGGTGCCCCTGATTTACTCAGAATAATTTGTTCCGTAGTGGGGTGTTCCGCCCCGCTGAACAGGAGGTGCGCTTGAAAGCCCCGGTTTTTTAATGCTTCCAGCGTGAGCAGGGTATGGTTGATACTCCCGAGATAATGACGGGAGACAACGATAATTTTATAATGAGGCTGGATCAGGTCGGCAATAGTATCCTGATCATTTAAGGGAACAAGCAGACCGCCGGCCCCTTCAATAACCAAATGATTGGAAGTGTCCGGTTCCTTTACCTCATCCAGTGCAATACGTATCCCATCTATTTCGGCAGCGGCATGCGGACTCATGGGGGTGTTCAGGGCATAGCTGTTCTTGTGGATCACGGAAATATCATTGGAAATCAGCTCAGACACCTTATCGCTATCTGAATGATGCAGGTCCCCGGCCTGTACCGGTTTCCAGTAATCCGCTTTGAGCGCTTCGACTATTATAGCGGAAGCTACCGTTTTCCCAACCTCAGTTGAGATTCCAGTAACAAAAAGACGTTTCATAGGGCAGTTATATTGTTGGTTTTGTTATCATCCCGCACTTGGTGCAGCGATATTTCCGCTCTTCCAGAAAAGGGAAGAGTTTGTGAAGCAAGGTTTTTCTGCTGATATAAACTTCAGAACGCTGTGCTTTGCAGTTCGGGCATATTATGGGCCGGCCCTGCTTGTCTTGTGCATACGCCCTGATCTCATTGTAAATTTCCAGGGCACGTTCCTTATCCCGGGTATAGACGGATAATTTTACACCCCCGATGGCACTACTTATCAAAGGGTCTGTATTGAGGATATTCTCGTCCCTCAGAAAAACAGGTATTCCTTCAGACTCCAGTTTGAATTTAATTACCTGAACGTCTGCGACATATTCAAAAGCCCCCAGAATGTAGAATTCCTCTTTCATTATACCTGCGAGATATCTTGTACTTCTTGTATGAGTTGCTTTATTTCCTGAGGCCGGTTAAAACTGTGCAGGCAAAACCGGATCCTTTCTTTTCCCGCCGGTACTGTTGGGGCGAAGATGGGACGCACATCAAATCCGGCTTCCTGTATAGACCGAGCAGCCTGTTTCACCCTGCTGTTCTCCGGAAGGATACAGGACTGTATGGCAGCATCGCTCTCTAAAAATATATCATTCAGTCCTGAACGGCTTACCTCCTCCTTAAAGTACCTGATATTATTCATAAGGGAGGTGCGTTGCTCCTTCCCGTATCCCGAATTCATAAACTGATGCGCTATGTATATTGCAGCAAGACTATGGGGGGGAAGGGCCGTGGAATAGATAAAGCTCCTTGCAAAGTTCACAAGGTATTGAATCAATGTCCGGCTTCCCAATATTGCTGCACCATGGGCCCCATAAGCCTTTCCAAAGGTCACTATGCGGGCAAAGACCACATCCTGCAGGCCTTCCTGAACTACCAAGCCAGCTCCCCTCTCACCATATAACCCTACAGCATGCGCCTCATCAACGATAAGGTAGACGCCATTCGCCTCACAGATACGAGCAAAAGCATGCAGATCCGGCGTATCACCATCCATGGAAAAAACGGACTCTGTCACGACATAGATATTCTGCCTCTCTTGTCCTCCCGCAGTTTGATTGGCCCGC
This sequence comes from Lentiprolixibacter sp., assembly GCF_982873095.1. Taxonomy (NCBI): domain Bacteria; kingdom Pseudomonadati; phylum Bacteroidota; class Flavobacteriia; order Flavobacteriales; family Flavobacteriaceae; genus Lentiprolixibacter; species Lentiprolixibacter sp. Next base: position 1,724 of record NZ_CEYNTP010000346.1, read on the forward strand.
TTTATTTTCTGTTCCAGGTCACTAAGGTCATTATGGCGAAATTTAAGGGATTTGGCGAAAGACAATTGGATGCCATCGCGAATACTGGCATGAATATATTCGTCAAAAAGAATAAGATCTCCTTTTTGGGGCAGGGAGGAGAAAAAACCGAGGTTAGCATCATAACCGGAATTAAAAAGAAGTGCAGCATCTGCAAGATAGTATGCTGCAAGAAAATCCTCCACATCCTCACACAGCCCGGTGTTCCCTGACAATAATCGTGACCCCGAGGCACCATTGCTAGTAATGTTCTTTTCCTTCAGATATTGATATACCTCCCGATTGAGTTGCCGGTTCCTGGCAAATCCCAGATAGTCATTAGAACAAAAATCAACTTTACCGACCTCCAGGCTGAGGGATCGCAAGGAACCGTTTGTTTCCCTGTCCTTCAATTTATCCTGCAATCGTTTAGG
>NZ_CEYNTP010000347.1:0-2169 GCF_982873095.1 Lentiprolixibacter sp.
GTCTTTTTTAGGCTTTAAGAACGTTCATGTGTTGGGGCTAGTTCTTAACGTGTAAACCTAAGGTATATTATGGTATGATAGGTTTTTTGGTTATTCTGCAAGGAAAAGTACAATCAAATCTCTAAAATCAGCTGAATCGACCCATCTTTTCGATGAAATGCAGGGATTTTGTTAAAAAAACACCACCATGAGTACTTGTGGAAAGCTCGGTAAATACGGGGAAAACAAGGCGGCAAGCTATTTAAAAAACAAGGGGTACCATATCCTGGAACGTAATTACCGTTATCAAAAAGCGGAAATCGACCTGATTGCAAAAAGGGAAGGAGTAATTGCTATTATTGAAGTAAAAACACGTTCCGGACATGCGCTGGAACATAAGACTGATGCCATAAACAGAAAGAAAATTCAGCGTTTGGTCACGGCTGCAGATCAATATCTGAATAGCCGGCAGATAGCACTTGAAGTTCGATTTGACATCATCTGGATCACCCGCCACGCCCAGGGCAATTCCCTGGAACACATTAAGAACGCCTTTTATCACTTTTAGTTTCTTAACTATTTGTGTCACATATAACAATAAGTTAGCTTTGTTTCAAATTGGGTGCAATGAAAACAATTTCAGCTGTCGTTGAACACTACATTAAAAAGAAGCCTTTTTTACAAAGTGCCCTGGCCCAGGGGATCATAAACCTGACATCCCTCTCCCGCTTAATAAAGCCTGAGGTGGAAGAAGAGTTAGGAAAAGAGGTTCGAAATGGTGCTATCGTTATGGCGCTCAAGCGACTGTCAGATGACCTGGAATTTCGAGCCACGCACAGGATACTCAAGGTGCTGAAAAACATAGGGGAAATAACCGTACGTTCCTCGCTTACGGATTTTACCTTCCTCCTTTCAGATTCCATTCTGGAAAACCAAAGCCTCCTGCTCAAGGAAGTCAACCAGAACAAGGACGTTTTTTACACTTCATCACGGGGGGTGAACGAACTTAACATAGTGGTCAGTAATGCACTTGACGAAACGGTAGAGGAGTTATTCCGCAGCGAAAAGTGCACCCAAAAGGCAAAGAACCTTTCGTCTATCACCGTAAAGCTCCCGGCAGAGAATGTATCGGTTCCCGGGATCTATTATTTTATCTTTCAGCGTCTTGCCTGGGAGGGTATTGTCTTGTATGAGGTGATCTCCACTACCAATGAGTTCACGATCCTCGTCAACGACGATCAGGTAGAAAGTGCTTTTAAAACTATTAAAGACCTTAAATCGCTGTAGAGGGAAACCTTATTCGCTAAACAGCAGCTTCCTTTTTCTGAAAGCCCTTCAGGGCAGATAATGCGGTGTCTACATCAGTAATTCCCTCCATGGTGAGCATCAAACGCAGTCCGCTACGGGTTTGTTTTTCCTTGATCTTGATATTGCCGGCATGGGATTGCGCGTAGTGCAGTACTTGTGTAAATACGGGACTATGGTAGTACTCCGATTGCTGGTCCGATACAAAATAGCCGAGCAGCTTGCCTTTCTTCATTACTATTTTTTCAAGGCCCAGCTGCTGTGCCGTCCATTTGATCCGCACCGAATTCAGCAAGTCCCTTGCGGGTTCAGGCAGCGGCCCAAACCGGTCAGTTAGTTCTATTTCAAATTGCTTGAGGGCGGTTTCGTCCTTTACCTCATTCAACTGGGTGTATAGGTTTAGGCGTTCTGAAATGTTGTTTATGTAGGTATCCGGGAATAAGAGCTCAAAATCGCTGTCCAATTGTGTTTCCTTCACATAAATGCCACTCGGCGCGGTATCTGCGTACAGGTCTTTAAATTCTTCTTCCTTGAGTTCGTCAATGGCTTCTGCCAGGATCTTCTGGTAGGTTTCAAATCCAATTTCGTTGATGAATCCGCTTTGTTCCCCACCCAGCAGGTCCCCGGCACCACGGATTTCCAGATCTTTCATGGCAATATTGAACCCGCTGCCCAGGGCGGTAAACTGTTCTAGGGCCTGAATGCGTTTTCTGGCCTCTGCGGTCATCATATCGTAGGGGGGAGTGATGAAATAACAGAAGGCCTTTTTGTTGCTGCGCCCCACCCTTCCGCGCATTTGGTGCAGGTCACTGAGCCCGAAATTATTGGCGTTGTTAATCAGGATGGTGTTGGCATTGGTAACGTCGAGGCCACTTTCCACTATGG
>NZ_CEYNTP010000348.1:0-2166 GCF_982873095.1 Lentiprolixibacter sp.
ACCACACACACCTCTATGAAATGCTGATTGTACTGGGTTGGACGGCCATTTTTATCTATTTGTCGTACGCTTTATTGAAAAAGAGGGATTTGTAGTATCTTGTGGTGTTTGACTAAGGAAAAGATTGCTGCTGTCTTTCATTCTCCCTAAACCTCATAAACGTTTCAGGGCAAAATGCACTGTTGCAGCATATCTCAGACTTAGAAGATAATGCATGAGGAGGCTATTTTACATATTTGGTGCCGTATTGATAGGGGTGTTAACGCTAACGCCGGCTAATGCCCAGGAGTGCCCGGTTCCGGTCTTCCCGCAGGACGGGGCTACTGTTCCAGTGGATGCGGTTATCAGCTGGACCGAAGTTTTTGGAATAACTGCCTATAAGATACGGTTAGGATTAACCCCAGGGGGAAATGAAATTTCACCTCTGGTTTCTACAGGCTTATCCACCAGTTTTACCCCTCCGTTGGGACTTCCCGAAAGCTCTCAAATCTTCGTAAGCCTATACATTTTCAACAGAACCCAGGGGGATACCCTATGTGTGAGTTACAGCTTTTTTACAGACAGTTTTACTGCTCCGCCAGGATGTACTACACTAGCCTCTCCTGCGGATGGACAAACCAATGTACCCGTCCAATCCGTCATTCGCTGGAGGTACAGCCCTACCGCAACCAGTTATCGGTTATCAATTGGTACTACCCCCGGGGGATCAGAAGTGCTGAACAATGCAGTAATAACCGACCTCTCATACAATCCTCCGGCAGATCTACAACCGGAAACCGATTATTACGTAACTATCATCCCGGAAAATCGTCTTGGACAAGCAACGAATTGCGATGAATTTAGTTTTCGTACCGGTCCACTCGCCACCATACCGGCCTGTTCACCCATTATCTATCCCTCGGATCTGGAATTCGATGTCCCCCTATCCCCCAGGATCCGATGGAGTCCCGTCACAGGAGCAGATGGATATTTAGTCTCAATAGGGACCTCACCCACCCTTAACGATATCCTGGACAATGCCGATTTTTCGAGTGATACCGAGACGAATGTGATCAACTTTGACCCCAACCGGCAGTATTTCATAACGATTACCCCCTATAATTCGGCAGGAATTGCGCAGAACTGTAGGCAAACCAGTTTCTTTACCCTCCTGGGTTGTGGCCCCTACTTTGATACGTCCGGGAATTTAATCGACCTCAGCCCGGTATTGAATTTTCCGACTAGTATCGGGATCTGTGAATCCGGGGATAACAGGATCAGTGCCATCGCAGAGGGATTTAATTCTGCAGATGGGTATCGCTGGTACCGAATACCCTCGTTTGGCAGGGAGGAACTTCTGGCTGAAGGTCCGGAATTCGATGTCCCGGAGGATGGGGAATACCGGCTCGAAATCTATGATGTGTATACAGGACCGTCTGGCCCGTACGAATGTGCTACTTCACAGGTATTCAACGTGACACAGTCCGAACAGGCGGTAATTGAGAGCACAGATGTACAACTTGGGGTGGGCGTGATCACTATAGAGGTAAGGGTAAGCGGAAACGGGGACTATGAGTTTTCCCTGGGTGATGCAGCCGGCCCCTATCAGGACAGTAACCGCTTTGTTGGCCTTCCTATTGACAATTATCGTGTTTTTGTAAGGGATAAGAACGGATGTGGTATTTCTGAGGTGTTTATTGAGCCTGACCTTACCCTGGAGGGCTTCCCGAAATTCTTTACCCCAAACGGGGATGGGGTAAACGATTACTGGCAATTCATTCCGCCTTTCAGCGGGAGTTCCAACCTGGATGCGATATTTATCTTTGACCGTTATGGCACCTTACTTGCACAGATCGATCCCGATTCTGTAGGATGGAATGGAGAGTATCAGGGCACTCCTCTGCCCGCAAGCGACTATTGGTTCCTGGCTACCACACGGGATCAAAAGCAGCTCCGGGGGCATTTTTCGCTGAAACGCTAGCACACTTCACCTGGGGATTGAGCTAACTGCATTTGCTTTCGTATTTTTGCAAAGCTTAAAAAATCAATTCCACGAACGTTGAAATTTAAAGTTGTTTCCGAGTTTACTCCCACCGGGGACCAGCCGCAGGCCATCCGTGAGCTCGCTGAGGGCATCGAAGCCAATGAGCGCTATCAGACCTTACTGGGGGTGACCGGATCGGGAAA
>NZ_CEYNTP010000349.1:0-2163 GCF_982873095.1 Lentiprolixibacter sp.
GTACCCAATACCGTGACCATGGTGCCTTCCTGCACTCTCAGCCCATTGCCCTCAAAATGCGAGGCGCTTAATTCATTGTGAAAAGGATAATTGTCAGCGGTCCCCTCAAACATATGTGCCGTTGGGATCATCAGATCACCTTTTCCACCCTCCAAAATTCCAGCTTTCCCCATAATGGATATGGACGCGACATCGAGAAATACAGGAGGTTGATCTGCAGGTCGATAGGGCTTTAACAACTCGTCAATAGTTTCATAAGCCTGTTCCCCGAAGGCATAGTCCATAACAAAGATAACCGGTTTTTTGTCATCCGGGAGGCTTTCAGGCAATTCGTAACAACAGGCATCTTTTCCCAGTTTTGCCGTATCAAATATCTGCACGTCGATGTTAGTACCAGAAATATCATCAACCACCAGCATCCCATTTTTGAGCGCCACCCGGTTAACCTTGTCCTGTTGCCTTTTATTTTTATCCTGGCTTAATTGCTCGTAAATTTCCAGTGAACTGTTCTTTGGGAATTCCATTTTCAATGCCTTTTTCGCATACATGGAATTCATCACACTATGCATGTTTGCACTTATGATATGAATCGGGCGGTTCAATAGTCCTTCTTTATTCAGGGTTTCTTTCACTTTGTTGGCCCATTGTTCCCCGTGAATATGATGTCCCAAACGCTCACGTAGCAGGGTGCTGAAGGTTATGATCCTTTTTTCTCCCCCGGTTTCCTCTTCAATAGCGAGCTTGCCCAGCCAGTAAATGACTTTCAGGAAGCGCTCTGGATCCCCCTTTCTGGCCAATTTCTTATAAATATCAATGACCTCCAGGAACGACCTCCCCAATATGCTGGCCGTATGGATCAGGGCGGTCTCCCGTTCTTCCTGACTCAGTTTCTCCTTTTGTACGGCAATTTCCAGTTTTTGCCAATCCCGAATGGTCTCCTGGGTTTCCTCAATCAGCACTTTATGGGCAATTTTCTGGGATTCGATAAACAGGAAGGTCAGGTGTGTCAGGATATCATAAATATCAGAACGCCCACGGGTGATTTCTACGTTCATCTGCTCCCTATCTATGCGATAGCAATTGCGTCGCCGCTTAGGAGGGATAATGGGTTTGAGGTGGGAACTCGCATAGCCTTCATCAGAGGTCAGGTTGATAAAGCGGCATTCATGTATACCCTCAGGAAGACGTTCCAGGACATAGATCAGCCCGTTTAATTCTGCCTTCTCCTCCGCTATGGACCCATAGATCTCGGGTCTGAGCAATAAAAGTGCGTTTTTCAGGCTCTCTCCGGATACCCCGGTGGGTTTGTAAAATCCCCGATTGAACAAATGCCGCATGGTAATATACAGACGTTCGATTGCATTGGTGGATTCCTGCGCACGGGTAGTTTCCTTAAAGTTGTTCATGAATTGGCTGCTTCGTGCTGCAAATTTATGAATTTGCCGGTAGCAAACAGCAGGGAATTCCCAATAGGAGGGGATTTGACCTCATGTCTTGTATTTATTGAGGGCATCCGCAATTTTTCGATCGTTGGACAAGCGCTGAACCTTATTCTGCCCCCCTAACTTCCCTATAGATTTCATATACGCCTGAAACCCACCTGGTTGTATCGCGGTAAGTTTAAGCGGCTGAAGGATCTTCCCTTCGATAAGATCAAAATAATAGGAGTTCTGCCGCTGCATCTCCTCGTCCAATACCCCAAGGAAATGCCCCAGGTCTGATGGAGGGTGTTCAAATTCCACTAACCACTCGTGATAAGGGAGTTCATTATCGACTTTAATTTTAGGGGCTACGGTGAATTCATTGACCCGGGCGTCGGTTTGTGCTATGGCCTCCTTCATGGCTTCTTCCACTTCCTTCGCGATGACATGCTCTCCAAAGGCAGAGATAAAATGTTTGATACGACCCGAAACAATGACCCTGTAGGGGTCCGTAGAAACAAACTGAACGGTATCTCCCAGGTTATAGGCCCACAGGCCGGCATTGGTGGAAATGATCATTACGTAATTCACGCCTGTTTCCACATCCTTTATGGTAAGTCGGTCCGGATGTTCATCAAAGAACTCATCTGCCCGGATAAACTCGTAAAATATACCTGCATCCAGGAGCAGTAACATCCCTTTTTCTTTCTGGGAATCCTGATAGGCAAAAAACCCTTCACTG
>NZ_CEYNTP010000350.1:0-2151 GCF_982873095.1 Lentiprolixibacter sp.
CAATGAAGAAGGCTCTGTTGGTTTTATCCTCAACAAACCGCTCGATTTTGATATTAGTGACCTCGTAGAAGAAATCCACGTTCCCTTCCGCGTATTCAACGGAGGGCCTGTGGAGCAAGACAACCTGTACTTCATTCATAAGGTACCCCACCTGATCAACGGCAGCATCGAAATTTCAGATGGCATCTATTGGGGGGGTGATTTTGAACGGACAATAGACCTGATCAACCAGAAAACGATCACCGACCAGGATATCCGCTTTTTTCTGGGGTATTCTGGCTGGGCCTCCCTGCAGCTGGATCAGGAACTGTTATCCAGGTCATGGATCGTGGCGAAAAACGACTATGAAAGTGATATCATCCAGAAATCCAGCAATGCCTTCTGGAAGGAAAAAATGATTGAACTGGGCGGGGATTACCTTCTGTGGTCCAATGCCCCGGAAAATCCTGCACTCAACTAACCCAGTCGGGCAGCTGCATTTAATCTTCCGATAAGCTGTGAGTATACATCTGACGCATATGCTGCCTTTCGATATTTTGTAATGGGCTGTATACCTACCCGTATATTGCTGATGAACATGCCGTCCGCTTTTTGCAGCTCGAAAGGGGAAATAGCCGCTTCCTGAAGCTGATATTCGTCCGAATTGTTCAGATTATCGATCAGTTTTCTGCGAATAATCCCATCGCCACAACCTTCTGAGAGGGGTGCAGTTTTGATAAGACCTCCCTGCAACAGGAACAGGTTTCCGTAAAGTGACTGGACCACATTTTTTTGTGCGTTGAGCAAGAGGCAATCCTGGTATCTGTTTTCCCGTGCATAAATGCTACCTGTAACCCGGAGTATCTGGTTATTGGTAGGCAGTGTAGACAACATGTCTGCAGTGAGGTAGAAATCCTTAAAGAGCTCCACTTCGTAAGCTTCATCCGATAGGGTATAAAAGGGCCTGGGACCTTCCTGACAGGTGATTACATAAGATACTTCGTTGTCTTCAGGCAAGAGTTGATCGCCCGTTTTCCTGTAAACACTGATCCTCACAAATGCGGCCGAATCCTGCAGGTGATTTGCCTTCAGCAGGGACGCTACCTGTTCTTCCAGGAACTCCAGGGTAAAATCCATAGGAATTTCCATCCGCAGGATACGCATGGAGGCCATCAGCCTCAGGTAGTGCTCTTCCCAGAAATAAATGTGACCGTTGACTACTTTAATCTCTTCATGGAGTGCATCGCCGTAGACAAAACCCCTCTCGTTAGGCCCAAAGATGGGCGCGTCTCCTGAAACCAGTGATCCCTTAAAATTGATCATAAAAAAAGCCTTCAAAAAATGAAGGCCAAAGATAGCTGATTTTAATAATATTATCAGGTAGATCCCAATACCTGCTTCAGATCTGCCACTTGATTTTCCCAAAGCATTTTGGCCTCTTCCAATTCATCCTCTTCCGCAAAATCCGTAATAAAAAGGCTGACATCCTTGGTGATCTCATCTACGATGATCTTCATTTCAAAGAAATAGTCCCCTTCCTGGTCGACCCAGGTAAATTTCACAAATTCGTCTGTTTTGCGTTTTAATAGTTTGGCCTGTTCCTCAGCCCCATCCCAAATAAAACTGAAGATCTCTCCCCTGGAATTCACATTGTCGGCAAACCATTCGGAAAGCCCTGAAGGGGTGGCGAGATACTGATATAAAAGCTGGGGAGAAGCCTGTATAACAAATTCGAGTTCATATTTGATTCTATCGCTCATACCTTGGCATATTTACTCCGGACAATATAGCCATTTAAGGATGATAAAAAAATAGTTGCCAAAGAATATTTTTTGACAGGCTAAAGTTGATGAAGCGGAATTTTACCGTTATATTTGCCCCCGATTTTTAAACCATTAGGCGAGGTAGCTCAGGTGGTTAGAGCGCAGGATTCATAACCCTGAGGTCGGGAGTTCAAGTCTCCCTCTCGCTACAAAATTAATAGCCGTCTATTTTTTTCATAAATAGATGGCTTTTTTATTTACGATGTTTATGCCTCACTTGATACTATATTTCCAATAATCTTCTGAATATTTCATATCAGCTCAAGTGTTGAAGATTTTTTTAGCATACGTTCTTGGTTTCGGAAAATGAAGTTACCATTAAGCCGAGTAATATTGGAAATTATTAATT
>NZ_CEYNTP010000351.1:0-2150 GCF_982873095.1 Lentiprolixibacter sp.
CTTCACCCCGGAAGTGGCATTTCTACCATTCGTCTACAGCAAAGTGCCATCCGTCTAAGCCCTTTACTTTTGGGCGTCTGATCTTGACATATTTGCACTCAAAACAGAAATAGAAACTTAACCTTTCACCATGAATGCATTTGGTATATCATCCAAAAAAATAGCCCCAGAACAGCTCTTTATGGGCAGTGTAATGCTGGTTAATGCCGGGAATTACCTCTATAACCTAATATTAGGAAGGTTCCTGGGGCCAGAAGTATTTGCAGAGGCGGCCTTGCTGGTCACCATGCTTTTGATCGTCTCCTTTGTTGGGATGACCTTTCAAATTGCCACAACCAAATTCACGGTGGTATTGTCCGGGCAAGACCGCAGGGCTTTCCTGGTTAAAATGATGCGCCTGGCCCTTATTCTGGGTGTCGGAGGGGCTACCCTGATCCTGATGCTTTCTGATTTTATGCAGCAAGTGTTCCGAACCTCCTCCTCAGGCATGTTTTTCATTTTTGGTCTTGGTATCCCCGTCTACTTTGCCATGTGCATTAACAGGGGATTCCTGCAAGGCCGGCAACAATTCGGGTCGCTTTCCCTGACGTATCAAACCGAAATGTGGAGCCGATTGCTCATCACCCTGCTGTTATTGTTTATTCTGCCCTGGAATCCTGCAATCATTGTGGCTACTGGGATCGTAATCTCCTTTTTATTCGGGATCATCCCTTTCAGGAGAAAAGATTACCAGCTCAGGAACGGCTTTCAGCTCGACCCGGCCACCTGGGCCAAGGCAAAAACATTCCTGTTGTTAACTGCGGGCTATGAGCTGACCCAGATTCTGATCAACAACAGTGATGTACTTTTAGTGAAGCACTATTTTGGAGCGGAGGAAGCCGGTCTTTATGCGTCTATCGCTTTGATTGGTCGGGTAGTGTATTTTGTGGCCTGGATGTTTGTAATGCTGCTCCTGCCCGACGTGCTTCAGAAAAGGAAACAGGGTCTGGATACACGTCCTGTACTTATCAGATATATTACCTACATCGGTATTTTTTCTGGAGCCATCGTACTGGGATGTTATCTTTTCCCAGAGTTGATTATCTCACTAATGTTCGGGGAGGCATATCTTCCTGCGGCAGGATTATTATGGCGATATGCCCTTGCCACTTCCCTTTTTGCACTGTCCAACATTTTCGCTTATTATTTCCTGTCGCTTGACCGCTACATCCCTGTGATCCTCTCGGGAATTTTGGGTGTTTCCCAGATCCTCCTGATCTTAGTATTCCATTCGAGCCTGAGCTTGGTAATTGGCGTTCAGATACTGGCTATGCTTTCCCTCTTCGTGTTCCAGTGGATATATTATTTGAGCCATAAGTGATAAGCATAATTTGGGATGCTGAAGCTATACTAAGGGGACCTGTTTAAAGGTCCCTTTTTTTATTTCAAGAATACCTGACATGCTTTGAAAACTACTTTATCGATGGCCAGCTTCCATTCGTCTACAGCAAAGGGGCATCCAACTCATAAGCGCCTTGAATACGAATTAAACGCGAGATATTTGTGCTGTAATTAAACCTAAAACTTAACCTTATGAAATTAGCAATTGTAACAGCGTATCCCCCGAGTAAGGTGACCCTTACAGAATACGGATACCATTTGGTAAAACACTTCAGACTACTGGATGAGGTGGACGAAATTGTCCTGATCACTGATAAGACTACGGAGGAAAAGGACCTCAATTTCGAGGAGGAAGGATGTAAAATCACAGTGAAAGAAAGCTGGAGTTTCAACAGTTATACAAATTTCTTCCGAATTGCCCGAACCCTGGAAGAAGTTAAGCCAGACGCAGTACTCTTCAACCTTCAATTTTTAAAATTTGGAGACAGGAAAGTGCCGGCTGCTTTAGGTCTTATGCTACCTATGTATTGTCGCTTCCGCGGCATCCCAACCATTTCACTGCTTCACAATATCCTGGAGCAGGTAGACCTGGACAATGCCGGTATTACAGAAAAAAAATGGCTTCAGAAGGTGTACAACTTCATTGGCACCACCCTGACCAGGATGGTATTGCGATCTGATATCCTGGCGGTAACGATCAGTAAGTATGTGGACATCCTGGAACGCAAATACAAGGCGCGTAACGTTGCCCTGGTTCCCCACGGTACTTT
>NZ_CEYNTP010000352.1:0-2134 GCF_982873095.1 Lentiprolixibacter sp.
AAGGTACTTCTGCTCAAGAGTTTTGTTTTCATGGGTTGATTTCCGTTCAATTTATGAAATTTCTGTGGCCTAGGAGGTAACGGGCCATTCTTAAACTGAGATTACCTATTTTCCCTCCATCAGGGCAAGAAATTCCGGCTCATTTTTTAAGCTGTATAAATCGGGATCATGCTTGATATACTCGTAATTCCCAAAACCTTTATCTATCGCTTTTTTGAGGTTTTCAATGGAGGTGGAGTTATCACCAATTAATGCATAGAAGCAAGCGGCATTGTAGATAATGATCGGGTCATCCGGGTTTTGTTCTATCCCTTCATCCATTTCGATTCTCGCTTCCTCCAAACGGCCCAGCCTTTTCAAGGTAAACGCATAAAATTGGTGGGCACGGGCGTCTTCCGGGTGGCGCAGTAAATAGGAGGGATAAAATGCCGCCGCCTGTTATATGGTTTCCTGTAACTTTTCCTTATCTCCCAGCTTTTCATAGGACATTTGTAAATCTCCATAGGCCGAATGGAAATCCCCATTGAGTGCCAGTACCTTTTTGTAATCAACTACGGCCTTCAGATCCCTATCCTGGATTCTGTACAGCCGCCCCCTGATCCAATAGGCGAAATAATTGTCAGGGTCAAATGCAATTGCTTTTTGAACGGCTATCAATGCCTCATCGAGTAATTTTTTGTTATAGTATACCAATCCGAGTGCACTATAGGCTTCAGAGGAGGAAGGATCATAGATCAACGCTTTTAATGCAGATTCTTCTGCCTTTTTAAGCCATATGGGGTTTCTGTCGTGTGTTTCATATAGCAATCCACAAGCTTCACTCATGCCTGCATAGGGCGCTGCATAATTGGGATCCAGGTCTATTGCATCTTGAAAAAGTTCCACTGCTGAAAGAAGATAACGCTTCGTGTATTTTAGAACAAATTCCCGGGCCCGCAGGTTGGCATCATAGGCTTCACTGCTCAATGTAGCTTTCTTGTTCAGGGCTACCTTTTCCTTTGGACTGAGCTTTAATTTTAATGAGGCTACGATCTTTTTCGCCACCTTTTCCTGTATACCAAAAACATCGGTCATCTTACCGCTGTAGATCTCGGCCCAGAGCTCAGCATCCTTTTCGACATCGATTAGCTCTGTTGCTATTTTGAGATCATCCTTGTGTTTGCGAACAGTACCGTGCAAAATATATCTCGCATTTAGTTCCCGGCCCAGAGATACACTATCCATTTCAGAATCCCTGTACTGCATCGCGGTACGCCGTGATACAATATCAAGATCCCTGATTCCGGATAAACGGATACTGATTTCTTCCGTCAACCCATCGCTAAAATAATTACTGCCATTGTTTGGGCTTAGGTTTCTAAAAGGGAGGACGGCCAGTTTTTTATTATCAAGGGCCTGACTATAATCTGTTTGTGTTAAGCTCGATTTCTTCGTTTCAATGTCCCTGGTTCTTTTAATCCCTTTTGGGGAAAATTCATATACCCAGGCAAACACCAGGCTTACCGGAAAGCCCAGGATCAATATTACAATTAAGGCTTTCATTAAAGACGGAGGAGCATCAAAAGTGGGAAGAACAATATCGGAAACCTGGGCAATGATCCAGGCTACAATTAAATAGGTAATTGCTGATTTAAAGACATTGCGCCTTTTAAGCTCAGATATGAATTTTTTAAACTTCACCTGTGTCCAAGGTTTATTTCCGAACATAAGGGCGAAGGCCTGGAAATCTGTGTATTTGCCTCAACCAGAGAGTTACCAAGGGGGGTAGATACGTCGGAAGGTGGGCAACAGAAACCTTTCCGCTCAGTTCCTTCTTAAAGGTAAGTATTATTTTCCGTGCGGATATAATGAGTAGGGGGTTATTGGCCCTATTTCACTTTGATTTTAAACTGCATTACCTGTTCAAAATCAGCCAACACCTCCTCATCCCGTATTTCAAAGGAGCAGGGTTTGGATTTTCCCACATTTTTGGCTTTTCGGATGTTCTCTTTGGATAGCTCACTGATATCCAATTCCAAAAGGGGCTTAAGCAGCCTTACGGGCAAATAAACGGTAGCGATCATATATCCTTTTCGGGCAGACATCCAGACAATGGTTTTCTTCTTTCTCTGCACTTTACACAACCAGGCCTTGC
>NZ_CEYNTP010000353.1:0-2113 GCF_982873095.1 Lentiprolixibacter sp.
GAGGACGGGGAGTACATACAGCAGACGCCCAATACTTTTGGCAATTTCAGCATTTCCACCCTGATGATCGGTACATTCTTCAACAAAAGCGATGAGGTGTCTTCAGACAACTTTGAAACGTTTAAGGAGAACAGAATTGTGATCGCAAACCGCCTGCTTTCTGACCGTTCCCAACCAGACGAAGGCCTGGATGCCGATGGTTTTCCCACGCGTTACGGCAAGACTAACCAGGAGGTACTATTACCCGCCTTCTTTGCCGCCTATTCGGGTCAGGATGTAAATAGGGTGAACTTAGATGCCTTCCGTGAGATCCCTATCCCTAACTGGAACATCAAGTATACCGGGCTCATGAGGAACAAGTGGTTCAAAAAGAAATTCAAGCGTTTCTCCCTAAGCCATGGGTATCGGGCGGCGTACAGCATCAATTCCTTCCAGACCAACCTGGAGCGGCAAAACAATCCTATCGACCCCGAAAATCAGGATTTCCTGCCAGAGAATATCATCAATAATGTGGTGCTGACAGATCAATTTAATCCACTGATCCGGGTGGATTTTGAAATGAAAAACTCCCTGAGTGTGCTGGCAGAGGTCCGAGCAGACCGAGCACTGTCCCTGAGTTTTGACAATAACCTGCTTACGGAAATCAATGGAAAGGAATACACCCTGGGGCTGGGCTATCGTTTTAAGGACGTAAAACTGGTGACCAATTTCGGAGGTGAAAAACAGCGCCTGAAGGGCGACCTTAACCTCAAGGCAGATATTAGTCTCCGGGATAATATTACCATCATCAGGAACCTGGATGTGGATAGCAACCAGATCACTTCCGGACAGAACCTGCTTTCGATCAAATTCACTGCAGATTACGCCCTGAGTAAGAACCTGAATGCCCTGTTCTTCTACGACCATTCGTTCTCCCAGTTTGCCGTCTCTACCGCATTCCCGCAGACCACGATCAACACAGGATTTACCCTCAGGTATAATTTCGGAAACTAATACCAAGGCGTACCAGGGGAAATTTTCCAAACCAACCCATTTTTACCTTAAGCCGGGGCGTTCTTTTCTTTGATGAGAAGGAAAGATAAATTACATTTGTTCACATCAAAAACAGCATTATGAATATTCCTTCCGAACTCAAGTATACGAAAGACCATGAATGGGTCCGCCTCGAAGGTGAGATCGCCACAGTGGGGATCACAGATTTTGCCCAGGGCGAGTTGGGTGACATTGTTTATGTTGAAGTAGAGACCGTGGACGAAACCCTGGACCAGGAAGAAGTATTTGGAACTGTGGAAGCCGTAAAAACGGTATCTGACCTTTTTCTTCCCTTAAGTGGTGAGATTGTGGAATTCAATGAATCCCTTGAGGATGAACCGGAAAAGGTGAATTCTGATCCCTATGGGGAAGGGTGGATGATAAAAATCAAGATCAGTGATCCTTCGGAGTCAGAAGACCTCCTTTCCCACGAGGATTACAAAGCCCTGATAGGTGGCTAAAAATCGAATATTTACCTGGGCATTTCTTTCCTGGGTGCTCCTGATCACCGTCCTCAGCCTGATAAGTTTTCCAGACGATCCCAATAGGAGTCTGAATATCCCTCATTTGGATAAAGGCGTACATTTTATCTTCTATTTTGTTGCTGCGATATTGGGGGTTTTCTTCTTCAGGGGAGTGGGCAAATCACGTAATAGCCGTTCCGGGGCCCTTATTGCTAGCCTTTTATTTGTTGTGATTTATGGTACAATACTTGAGGTGATACAAGGTATGCTAACCCATGACCGCAGCGGAGAGATCAACGATGTGCTGGCGAATACGGCTGGCGGGGTTATGGGTATTCTCCTTGTGTGGCTCTGGTTGAAAAGGGAGCGTTAACAAAATTGGAAACATTAATTCGCTTTTTCATGTTTTTCAAATTAATAGTTATATTAGCGAACATTTAATACGTAGACGAAGATGGAACCAAAGAAGAATCCAAAAGCTGACCTGACCAAAAATAGCGGGTTGTATTTTGTAATTGGGCTGGCCATTGTTATGGCGTTGGTCTGGGGTGCCTTTGAATGGAAAACCTATGACAAGACAAGTGAGTATGATATCTCTCTGAATGTAGAGGACCAAC
>NZ_CEYNTP010000354.1:0-2104 GCF_982873095.1 Lentiprolixibacter sp.
CGTTAAAGGCGTACCCCATCAATACCCAGATCACTACTTCTATCCCTTTTTGAAAGCTTTCGCCAATAAGATAGGAATAAATGTAAGGAGTTATTAAATAAAAGATGGCTACTATTAAAAGCAGAACCGCAAAGTACAGGTAGGTAATCTTGACTATTTTAATGTTTTCCTTTTGAGAATCCTTTTTAAGCGTACCAAAAAAATAAGGGAGCCAGGCTTGATTAAAGGAATTCTGAAATAAACCGATTACCATGCCGATCTGATAGGCTACCCCATAGATCCCCGTACTTTCCACACCTAGAATATAAAGAACAAAAAAACGATCAGACACTGCTATGACATAGCCGCTCAACGAATGGAAGATAAGGGGTACACCAAAAGCCATTGCTTTCTTGTTGTAATCCCTATTGAAGGTCATCCCTTTTAAAATATAGCCCTGTTTATATAAAATATATATCGTGATCAGGCCGAAAATCAGTGAGACCAGAAGTTGCGGTATAATACGCCCTTCCCACTTGTAATCCAGGGCAATAATCAGAAACAAGGATAAGCCTATATCAAGGGCTGTCTTTGAAACCCGAAAAATCCCGAAGTTAACTGTCTTATAAGATATCCTCCAGATCACCAGTATGATTTCTGATATCTGACTAAAGAATACATATAGAACGGCCAAAACTATTACTACAGGAGACACACTGTCATTGTTGGAAAAATATTCCCCAAGTAAAAAACTCAAGGCGGAAACAATGACGATGAAAGTCAGTCCGTAGCGCAGTACAGAGATGAAAACCGTATGGACAAAAACATTAAAATTAATCGTTTCTTTCTCAAAGTAGTAGCGGTTCAATGAAGAGAGAATACTCAATCCAACAACAGGAGTAAAAAGCATCACCAGACTATTGAAAATATCAATGACGCCATAGTCTGACGGACTTAAATAGGTAGTAAGAAGCGGGAGTAATAAAAACGGTATCCCAGCATTAAGCAGATTGAAGAAGGTAAAAATCGAGATGTTCTTAGCCAGCTTCATCTGCTAAGGAATAGAATTAAAGAATTGTGCAACGCGTTCCGGTGCTAGGTCCATATCACCTATGAAATAGGTCAGTTTGGATTTGTTGTAATCGAGGGATTTCTGTGCTATAGCTTCAACAATTGAGTCCAGGTCACTGTATTCCCTCAAGATCAGGCCATTTTTTATATAGGAATAGTTATCCAGAGAGGATGAAAAAAAAGCAGCTTTGTAAAGTAGCTTATCTGTATGAATGGCCTCAAGTACTACCGCAGATTCATTGGTAACCACAATTTGGCACTCATTCAAATCTTTCCATATAGAAGGGTTTTTGGAGACTTTACAGTTAGCTTCAAGCCATTCCCTGCGCTTATCCCTGGGGTGGGGCCTCAATACAATATCATATTCTCCTGCCGTGCGGTTTATGAACGCCAAGACAGCTTTGGGATCATCCAGAAGATTCGTACAAATAAGTATACTGTTTTCTTTTGATGGTCTGAGTAGGGTATTGTTACGCTGGGCTGCAGCAATCCTCAGGTCGCATAACACCTCGCTTATTACACCAGGAAGGCGTTTATATTTATTGAGACTATCTTCGCTGAAGAGCAGATTATAATCGTGATAAAGCGGGGGAAACTTCTCCGAAACAGAGGCGTGCTGAATGTAAACCGTTTTAAGTCCACTCGCACTAGCTATAGTATTCAACAGAACATTATAGCTGGTATGATCATTAAAACTTACGACGACGTTTCCCGACCTCAACAATTTTTTGTAAATACTATCGCAACCCACTAATTTAAATACCCTTGGGATGTTTCGTTTCAGAACGGGATCCCGGTAAGATGCATGCAATAGTTTTCCAAGGTTCGGTACGGCCAACGCCTCTTTGAATAAATCCTGATCAGAGACATGGAAATCGGTATCCAAGTATGGCTTAATTCTCCCGATATATACCGCGTTGGTTTTGAATTCGAAAAACCTCAGACTCCGGAGTACGTTGGATTGGTTCTTGGAGAATACAAAAGAGATGAACCTGTTGTAGGGATCTGGTTTTAAGGGTTTTTTGAAGAAATAGGCGGCCAGGCGGTGTAGTTT
>NZ_CEYNTP010000355.1:0-2100 GCF_982873095.1 Lentiprolixibacter sp.
CTGTCCCTGATTGCTGGCTCGGTATCCCACACCCACCAATTCCAGTTCTTTGGTCCATCCCTTGGTCACCCCTTCTACCATATTGTTCACCAGAGAACGGTACAGGCCATGCTTGGCCTTGTGAGTTTTGGACTCTGAAGGACGCTCCACAATCACCTGGCCTTCTTCGACCTTGATTTCCACATCGTCAAATTGCTGGCTGAGTTCCCCCAATTTTCCCTTTACGGTAACGACATTGTCCTTGACCTCTACCTGAGCTCCTTCAGGGATGCTGATCGGATTATTACCTATTCTTGACATTTTCCTATTCTTTTGCTCTTAACTCCTTTCTAATACACGTAGCAAAGCACCTCGCCGCCTACGTTTTCACTAGTCGCCTGTTTGCTTGTCATCACCCCGTGGGAGGTAGACACAATGGCGATCCCCAATCCGTTCAACACCCTTGGCATATCATTGGAAGAGGCATACTTACGCAGACCGGGCTTACTGATCCGCTCAATATTGCGAATTACAGGCTCTTTGGTAAACTTATCGTACTTCAGGGCAATCTTAATAATACCCTGAACCTTGTCTTCCTCGAACTTATAGCTCAGGATATACCCCTGATCAAACAAGATCTTGGTGATCTCTCTTTTCAGGTTGGATCCAGGGATCTCAACTACCCTGTGCCCAGCCCTGCTGGCATTTCGTATTCTGGTCAGATAATCTGCTATCGGATCTGTTAACATCTTTTCCCTATTTAATGCGTTTACCAACTTGCTTTTTTCACTCCCGGGATCAGGCCCTGGTTGGCCATTTCCCTGAAGGTCACCCGCGAAATCCCGAAGGTCCTCATATATCCTTTTGGCCTTCCGGTTAATTTGCAACGGTTGTGCAAACGAACGGGAGATGCATTTTTAGGCAACTTTTGAAGTGCCTCATAATCTCCGGCTTCTTTTAAAGCTTTTCGCTTTGCAGCGTATTTTGCAACCATCTTTGCCCTTTTTCGCTCCCGGGCTTTCATTGATTCTTTAGCCATACTAATTCTTTTTGAAGGGAAGACCCAATTCTGATAAAAGTGATTTTGCTTCCTTATCTGTTTGGGCAGAAGTCACAAAAGTGATATCCATCCCACTGATCCGGTTGATCTTGTCAATGTTGATCTCCGGAAATATAATTTGCTCTGTTACTCCCAGGTTGTAATTCCCGCGACCGTCGAAACCAGTGGCGCGAATTCCCTGGAAATCACGAACCCTTGGAAGTGCGGTGGTAACCAGCCTGTCCAGGAATTCATACATTTTTTCACCTCTCAGGGTAACCTTTGCCCCGATAGGCATGCCCTTACGCAGTTTAAAGGCAGCCACATCCTTTTTGGAAATGGTGGCGACAGCTTTCTGTCCGCTGATCATGGTCAGCTCGTCTACCGCGTGATCAATAAGTTTCTTGTCGGCCACCGCAGCACCAACCCCCCGGCTCAAAACAATTTTTTTGAGTTTAGGGACTTGCATTACGTTAGAGTAGCCATACTCTTCCTTCAGCGCGCTGATCACACGCTCCTGGTATTCTTTCTTTAATCTTGGAACGTAAGCCATAACTAAATTACTTCATTGGATTTCTTGGAAAAACGCACTTTCTTTCCATCCCTGGTTTCAAATCCTACCCTGGTGGTTTCCCCGCTCTTGTCAATAAGTGAGAGGTTAGACACATGAATAGGTGCTTCTTTCTTTACTATACCACCCTGTGGGTTCTGTGCACTGGGTTTCTGGTGTTTAGAAACCATATTGGCCCCTTCTACAATGGCTTTGTTCTTTTCACGGTCAACCCTCAGTACTTTACCTTCGCTACCTTTATGGTCTCCGGTTATCACCCTGACGGTATCTCCTGCTTTGATTCTTAGTTTCATTTTCTATACTTTAAAGTACCTCAGGGGCCAGTGATACAATCTTCATAAATTGTTTCTCCCGCAGTTCCCGGGCAACGGGTCCGAAAACACGTGTTCCGCGCATTTCGCCTGTGGGGCTTAACAATACGCAGGCGTTATCGTCAAAACGGATATAGGATCCGTCCGGTCTGCGCACCTCTTTTATAGTCCGCACCACCACAGCGGTAGAAACGGCACCT
>NZ_CEYNTP010000356.1:0-2053 GCF_982873095.1 Lentiprolixibacter sp.
GGCGCCGGCGGACGGAATTACGCTTCGGTCCCGCTGCGGGAAGAAGCCGCATTTTTCAAGTTTCGGTATTACCTGGACCCGGGTGCCGGGAACATCTTCCTGAGAGTGATCAGAAAAGACGGGCCGCTCACCTATTACCACCGGGAATTTGTCTATGACGACAATGATTTCCTGGACTTCTTTCCCCTGATCCACCGTGAAGGCGAACGGGAAATGGTACGGGTGACCCAGGGCGTGCTGGGGCTGAAACGGGAGCGACTAATGGACTACTTCCAGGATTGCAAAGCGCTTGTGAGCGCCATAGGGAACAAAGTGATAAATCATCCGGAAGCGGTCTACGATTTCTACCTGGAAAACTGCCTTGAAAAGGCCCTTCCGAAACGCGATCCAGGCACAATCCTGGGCAACTGGGAGATCGACCTGCGGCCCGACCCCAAAGCGGATCCCTATGTACAGGAATTCCGGGTGACCCAGCTTACGGGAAATACGTTCCAGGGGTACTTCTACGGCAGCCCCCTTGAAAATGCCCGGCTTAACCGGAACTGGGACCGCCTCTATTTTGCCTTTTCCACCCGCGACCAGAACCATGCCTACTACCATTCTGGCTACCTCCTGGATGGCCAGCTCTACGGGATCTCCTATTGCCCCGGCAGGGAGTTTGTGCAGCCCTGGAGTGGGGTGCCAAAATAAATCCTACCCTCTTTGTAATTGATCAGTATCATTGCGGTTTGCTGATTCCTGCAATAGCTTTATAGGTCCAAAACGGAGAACTCCAAAACCGCATACCCATGAAACTTTTTATAAGGACACTCCTCCTAATTCCCGCTTTGTTCCTTGTACTTGCCTGCGCCAAAGACGAGTCCCCAGAAAAGTTCATTCTATCGGTTACCATATCGCCTCAGGAAGGGGGAACCGTCACCCCTGACGGGGGGGCATTTGAAGAGGGAACACCGGTAACCTTAAGGGCTGTCCCAGCTGCCGGATATGTATTCAAGGAGTGGCGGGGGGATCTCCGAAGTACAACAAATCCCGTATCTGCAACGATGGATTCCGATATGAGCATAACCCTGGTCTTTGAAAAATCTGATACGGACCAGGATGGGGTTCCTGATGACACAGATAACTGCCCCAACACGCCTCCCGGTGCACAGGTAGATGCAAATGGGTGTTCGGATTCACAAACCGATTCAGATGGCGATGGTATCTCAGATAATGCGGATACCTGTCCGGATACTCCACAAGGCGAGGGAGTAGACAGCAACGGTTGTTCGGATACACAAAAGGACACTGATGGAGATGGAATAACCGATGATATCGATACCTGCCCGAATACCCCTGAAGGCGAAACGGTAAATGCACTAGGGTGTTCTTCTTCACAAACCGATTTAGATGGGGATGGCATAAGTGACGATGCAGACGCCTGTCCGAATACCCCAGCTGGAGAAACAGCAGATGCAAATGGCTGTTCGGATTCCCAAAAAGACACGGATGGGGACGGGGTTCCTGATGACAGGGATGAATGCCCCGATACCCCGGAAGGGGAAAATGTCAATGATACCGGTTGCCCGCCAACTCCCCCCATTTATCTGGACGAAAATGGAATCACGATCCGGGCATACGAATGGAGCCAGGTAGGTCAATCATGGGAGATCAATGGGGTGGTCTATACGATTGTGGATGAACCTTTGTTAAGACAAATGGTTCAAAATAAAGAGGATGTAACCAGGGTGTGTACCACCAAGGTAACTGACATGAGTGAATTATTTTCCAATACCGACTTTAACGACGACATCAGTTCATGGGATGTAAGTAAGGTCACTGATATGAATCAGATGTTTTATATGTCCAACTTTAATCAACCCATTGCAGATTGGAATGTGAGTGGGGTAACCGATATGTCGCGTATGTTCTTTCACGCTTCCTTTAATCAGGAAATTGGTTCGTGGGATGTCAGTAAGGTTACTAATATGGGGTTCATGTTTGGGGGTTCGTTATTTAACCAGCCAATAGGGACATGGGATGTGGGTAGCGTAACCAACATGAGTGCCATGTT
>NZ_CEYNTP010000357.1:0-2050 GCF_982873095.1 Lentiprolixibacter sp.
AACCAGGGCCGGTATCTTGTTTGACGTTTTTTGACCGACCGCGAGAAGGGTCTTCGCGAGTTTCCGCAGCTTGCGCTTATAGCGCTTTGGTGTCCATTTTTTAGCCCCACCGGGAGTGAAGTCATCATCCAGGGTGTGCGGGTCGTCCTGGGTATCAAATATATTCTCCAGGTTGTAAAAGGCCAGGGTATAGGTATTACGTTTGTATTTACGGCCAAAAATCATAAAATGCCTGCACTTTTGTATATGGCCCTAAAATAAGAAAATCACTTGGCCATGATTGCTTAGATTTGCATTTTATACCCGTAAATGTTAGAGAAGAAGAAAACATCATACGAGAAGGCGGTACTGATCGGGGTAATCAACAGGTCACAGGACGAGGAAAAGGTAAGTGAATACCTGGATGAACTGGAATTCCTTACCTATACCGCCGGAGGGGAGGTCGTTAAGCGCTTCACCCAAAGAGTAGACACGCCCAACCCCAGGACGTTTATCGGCAGTGGGAAGATGGAAGAAGTGGAGCAGTTCGTAAAGGAAAATGAGATCGGCTCCGTGATCTTTGACGACGAGCTCAGCCCTGTGCAACAACGCAATATCGAAAAACAGCTCCGCTGCAAAATCCTGGACCGCACAGGATTGATCCTGGACATCTTTGCACAACGGGCCAAGACGAGTTATGCCCGGACCCAGGTAGAACTCGCCCAGTACGAATACCTGCTCCCACGGCTTACCGGCCTCTGGACCCACCTGGAACGGCAACGCGGGGGGATCGGGATGCGTGGTCCCGGGGAAACGGAGATCGAAACCGACCGCCGTATTGTACGCGACCGGATTGCCCTGCTGAAGAAAAAGCTGGAGAAGATAGACAAGCAGATGGAGACCCAGAGGAGCAACCGGGGCGCGCTGGTACGCGTGGCCCTGGTGGGGTATACCAATGTTGGGAAATCCACCCTGATGAATGTGATCAGTAAAAGTGATGTCTTTGCCGAAAACAAACTCTTTGCTACCCTGGACACCACGGTGCGAAAGGTGGTATTGGGCAACCTGCCCTTCCTTCTAAGTGATACGGTAGGATTTATAAGAAAGCTCCCCACACAACTGGTGGAAAGCTTCAAAAGTACGCTTGACGAGGTCCGGGAAGCCGACCTGCTCCTCCATGTGGTGGATATCTCCCATCCCAATTTCGAAGACCACATCGCATCGGTCAACCAGATCCTGGGGGAAATTGGTTGTACCGAAAAGACCACCCTGATGGTGTTTAACAAGATCGACCTATACAAGCCGGAGGAGATCGAGGAAGACGACCTGCAGACCGAAAGGACTCAAAGGCATTTCAGTATTGCCGAATGGAAGCAAACCTGGATGCAGAAAATGAGTGGCAACGCGGTTTTTATTTCCGCCCTGAACAAGGAAAACCTGGACACCTTCCGCAAGAAGGTGTACCATGCCGTACGCAAAATACATATCGGCAGGTTCCCCTATAACAACTTCCTGTACCCGGAAAATCTGGACGAATATTAGGTGAGAAACGGGTGATAAAAGGGTAGTTCACCGAAGAAATTGACCCCTTATATTTTTCGCAACACTTTGGCCCTCCTTCACAACATAAATTTAGCCCGTGAGGAATCCACGCCTATCTTTGTTTACAGATTAAGTTTAAGTGATAACCCAAATTTGACACTTAACCCACAACGCTTAGGATAGCGAAACCCAAATTACCGAACCCTGCTTATCAAAAAGCCCTGAGAATTCAGGGCTTTTTTTGTTGTCCACAGGTCGTGAACAATATTATTTCGAATTGTTAATAACTCCTCCTGTTTATGAACATCATTTTTTCTTGAAAATGGGGACGGAGGAACAAGCCTCCCCATACATCACGCTTTTAGCTACTTGCTGGATTTTTGTAGTTGCCCATAGATAGGCATTCCGGGGAACAGGCTTGTGGGTACATCCCTTTATTATCACCGGTTTATCCCGGAAGGCTTCGGTATCCAGGGCATTTAAAACTTCCTGGTAAAGGGCCGTTTCCAGCGCCTCCAGATCCCCGTAG
>NZ_CEYNTP010000358.1:0-2026 GCF_982873095.1 Lentiprolixibacter sp.
GGACGCAATACGTTCTGATGTGGTGACCGGCAGGCTGCGGGAATTGGTAGGCCCTGTAATAGGGGTAGAAAGCCTGATATACGGCACCGGGGGGAATTTCGGGGGCGACCCGGTATCTGTTTCCCTACTGGGCTATAATATAGAAGAGCTTAAAGGGGCCAAGAATGAACTAAAAAAGGCCATGCTTAATAATCCGGCCCTGAAGGACGTGGCAGACAATGACCCGGCCGGGATCAAGGAGATCCGTCTTGAATTAAAGGAAAACGCCTACCTATTGGGTCTTAACCTGCGTACGGTAATGAACCAGGTACGTTCTGGTTTCTTCGGGACACAAGCCCAGCGCTTCCAGCGGGGACAGGATGAGATCCGGGTATGGGTACGGTACGATCGGGAAAACCGATCCTCCATTACTGACCTGGATGAAATGCGGATTGTGACCCCCAGCGGCGCCAGGGTACCCCTCAAGGAAATTGCTACCTACAGCATCGAACGCGGGGAGGTGGCGATCAACCACCTGGATGGGCAAAGGGAAATACAGATCTCTGCAGACCTGGAGGACCCCAAGACCACAAGTGCCACGGATGTAATGACCCAGATCCGGACAGAGATCATGCCGGAGATCACCTCGCGTTATCCCACGGTTACCCCTTCCTACGAAGGACAAAACCGGGAAGCGGGCAAGTTACTGGGCTCTTTAAGGTTTGTGGGCCTCACCGTTTTGTTCCTGATCTATGTAACCATTGCCTTTACCTTCAGGAGTTTTAGTCAGCCCTTGATGCTGATCCTGCTGGTACCCTTTAGCCTTACAGCGGTAGCCTGGGGGCACTGGATACACGACTTTCCCATCAATATACTGTCCATGCTGGGGATCATAGCCCTGATCGGTATTATGGTGAACGATGGGCTTGTACTTATTGGGAAGTTCAACAATAACCTGAGGCAGGGAATGACTTTTGATCATGCGATCGTAGAAGCAGGGCGTTCCCGTTTCCGGGCCATCTTCCTGACCTCGATTACCACTATTGCGGGTCTTGCGCCCCTGATGCTCGAACAGAGCCGTCAGGCGCAGTTCCTGATCCCAATGGCGATTTCGATTGCCTACGGTATTGGCTTTGCTACCTTTTTAACCCTGGTGCTGCTACCCATATTCCTCTCCTTCAGTAACCGTGTGAAGCAAAGCACCAAGTGGCTGGCTACGGGGAATACAATTACCCGCGAAGAAGTTGAACGGGCCATTAAGGAGCAACAGGAAGAGGTCCATCTGCAAGGACAGTTGGTGGATCAACTCATAGAAGAACATATACCTGAAAACGCATCACAACAAACAACCTCCCCCAAAGAACTAGAAGGTCAACAACAATGAGAAACCTGATTTTTAGCTCAGTGCTATTGCTCTCCTGCCTTTCGGGGGCGCTGGCACAGGAAAACCTTTTGTCCAAAGAAGAAGCCGTTAACCTGGCACTGGAAAATAATTTCGGCATTGCGGTGGCCCGCAACCAGATAAAGATCGCTGAGAACAACAAGAGCCTTCTGAATTCAGGCTTTTTACCCAGCCTCACCGGAACGGCAGGGGCCACCTACAACCGGGACGACTCAGAAATTGAATTTCCCGGGCAAGTCCTCGATGATGGCTCCCCCAGGCCCAACCTGGAAATCGATAAGGCGGAAGCTCAGCGCTATAACGGGGCCCTGGCGGTAAATTATACCTTATTCGATGGCCTCGGCCGGATGTACAATTATCGTAGCCTTCAGGAGCAGTATGAATTGAGTGAATTGCAGGCCCGGGAAACCATCGAAAATACCATGCTGCAGCTTTTTAGCGTATATTTTGAGGTCGCCCGCCTTACTGAAAATGAAAACGTCTTCCTGCAGGCTTTGGACATTTCGAGGGACCGGATCACCCGTTCGGAGTACGCCTTTGAATTCGGGCAAAGCACCAAACTCGACATTTTGAATGCACAGGTAGACGTAACCAATGACAGCATTAGCCTGCTGAACGCCAGGCAGCAGCTGGCCAACGCCAAGC
>NZ_CEYNTP010000359.1:0-2010 GCF_982873095.1 Lentiprolixibacter sp.
GGGAGTAATGCCCAACCATATAGGGCCTTTCGGGTTTATTCTATTGCGGGTCCTGGGGGCCTCGCTGCTCTTCTGGGGTATTTCTTTCCTGGGACCAAGAGAACAGATTGAAAAGAGGGACTGGGGGAGGCTGATCATGTGTTCGCTTTTCGGGATGGCTATTAATATGCTGTCATTTTTTAAAGGGCTGGACCTGTCAACCCCTATCAACAGTTCGGTATTGGTTACCACTACCCCAATTATAGTAGTGGTCCTTTCGGCCTTCCTGATCGAGGAAAAGATTAGACTTACAAAAGGATTAGGAATCCTGATAGGCCTGGTGGGTGCGCTTATTCTGGTGCTCTACGGAAATGAAATTCGCGGGGATGCGCCTAACATTCCCCTGGGTAACATCCTTTTCCTTGTAAATGCCTTATTCTTTGCCCTGTATTTGATACTGGTTAAAAAACTGGTCGATAAGTACCATCCCTTTACTTTGATGAAATGGTTATTCCTTATTGGAATTGTCCTGAACCTGCCTATTACCCTTCCGGAATTTTTGGAAGTTTCCTGGACACAGCTCCCCTGGGAAGCCATTTGGAAAATGGGCTTTGTTGTAGTGGGCACTACCTTCTGCACCTATTTGTTCAACGCCTTTGCGCTTACCCAGCTAAAGGCCTCAACCGTGAGTGCCTTTGTATATCTGCAACCCCTGATAGCAATAATCTTTGCGGTGGCCAGTGGGCGGGATAGTCTGTCCCCGGTGAAAACAGGTGCCGCCATACTGGTATTGGTGGGGGTCTATCTCGTGGGCAAAAAAGCTAAACCAGATCTTGGGGACGCTTAGGAAATTTTCGGGTGTCTGCAGGTGTTATGATCCTAAACCCTTCGGGCTTGGGGATCTCTTTGAACTTGTTTAAAAATACCTCTGGCAAGGGAATGAGTTTCCTTTTCTCCAGGCTTATCCATCCTCCCATAAGCTCGCAATGGGCCATATTGCGACCTTTGGCATCATAGAAGTTATGGTGGAATTCAAAATACATCCCGTCTTCACTTAGCCCCATGACCTCAAGGGATACACGGATGGGCCTTCCGGACAGGATTTCGCGGAAATAATACATGTGTTCATAAAAAACAACCGGTCCGATCTGATGCCTGGCCATGCTTTCCTGACTAAAACCCAGTTCCATCAGGTAAGACATACGCGTGTGGCTCATATAATTGATGTAAGTGCTATTGGCCAAATGCCTGTTGGCGTCCAGGTCGTTCCAGCGAACTTCGAATTCTTTTAGATACATCCCAAATTTATTATGCGTGCATAGTAAATCAAATTTACTACAGAATTGCCAAAGTGGGGGCAATAAGGCAAAATTTTTATCCCTATTTTTAGTCCCTTAACACGAGAACATGAACCAAAAAGCACACTTTATAGATGCCCTTTCCCTCCCGGTAATTGCGGCACCAATGTTTTTGATTTCCAGCCCTCAACTGGTAATTTCCTGTTGTAAAGCAGGGATTGTAGGGACCTTTCCCGCACTCAACCAACGGACGAGCGAGGGCTTTGAAGCCTGGTTAATTGAAATTAAGGAGGCCCTGGACCAGCATGAACAGGAGACAGGGCAAAAACCGGCACCTTTTGGTGTAAACCTTATTGTACATCCTACCAACCCCAGGCTGGAAGCCGATTTAAAACTCTGTATCAAGCATAAAGTGCCGCTCATAATTACCTCCCTGGGGGCCGTTTCCCAGGTAGTAGACGCCGTGCACAGTTACGGGGGACTGGTTTTCCATGATATTATCAAGAAAAGGCATGCTGAAAAAGCAGCTGAAGCCGGGGTAGACGGACTCATCCTTGTAGCAGCAGGTGCAGGGGGACACGCCGGCACCCTGAACCCCATCTCCCTTTTGTCTGAAGTACGGCAATTCTTTGATAAAACCTTGATCTTGTCTGGCTGTATAAGTACAGGGAGAGACATTGCCTCGGCGCTTCAAATGGGTGCAGATCTGGCTTATATGGGGACCCGCTTCATT
>NZ_CEYNTP010000360.1:0-2002 GCF_982873095.1 Lentiprolixibacter sp.
CATTTCGTTTGTGGTACATTTTTTTCCGCTTCTCTGTAGTCTGGTCTTCGACCTTCAGTTTTGCCCTTAATTCAATCTGGAAGTGAGGGGGTGAAGCAGGAGAAGACCAGAAGTTCCAGGATGCTATCCAATTGTGACAATCCTGGCCATACTTGGATAAGAATTGATTTTCAGAAATCCCCTGGGTTAAATTTTGTATGGTTTTTAGGTCTGCTTCAATGGGAATAATGTTGCCGCTTTCGGATCTCAGGACCACCAGGTTCTGGTCTGCATTGATTTGTACAATGGAATGAGGTTTCCACCTGTGTATGCTAACCAAACTAACCCCTAGTTCCTGAAGCACCTCCCTCCGGGCCTGGTTCGATGTTGTATCTGACCCCACAATGCTTCGAAATAGAAAGTCAAGTAATTTTATCATAGGTAGTGCAAGGCGCCTGATCATATCTACCCATCATTTAATGGTTAGAGGTCATGCTGTCCTTTTATCTTTAAACGTAGAGAATTCCATGGGTTAACGCACACTAATGTAGGTAAATTTAAAGGAGCCCCTGCGGCCTAAGCCATCTATTTGGTTCACCTGCGAAATAGGCGGCCGCCGTAATACAATAAGGCCAGCGAGATGCCAAAACAGGGAAAGAGCAGGCTGACAAAGCCCAGGACAAAGCCGTGCAGGATCATAATGAGGGTGAAGTACAAAAAGAAGCCCGATCCGAACTTGAGAATACGTTCCAGTCCGGACATGCCCCGCGTCTGGCTAACGATAAACACAGGAATAAAGAAACTCAGCAATAAGGCCCCGAACTTGCTGTTAAGATTGGCATCCGAATCCAGTGTGAGGTAGCCGAATACCCCCATCAGGACGAAATTCAGGATCAACAGGAAAAAACCCTCTGCGATCAGGGCACCCCATTTCCGGGCATGAACATCATTTTCATTACCCACCAGCTGCGCAATATCGAGGCCCAGGGGTATAGCGATCAGGGCCAGGGTTTTCCTCCTGGGGGTGTTTTGTCCGTTTTCAATGCGCTGTATGGTGCGCAGGTTGATGCGGGAGCGCTCCGCCAGTTCTTCCTGGGTAATCCCTTTTTGCTTACGGGCTGCTTTGATGGTAGTACCAAGGTTTTCCATAGACATGTTTTGTGTTAAAAATAAGGCATTGAATGTTTACCTCATGCGACATTCCCCATACATTTGGACGGCATTTGGGTTGTGCCGGGGTAAATAATCAAGGTAGTGCCTTAAGAAATACGGCTTTTGATAAATTTAAACTGTCCGTTGTGGTTGGATTCGTGTTCGCACACATGGAACCATTTGCAGTAGTTGTTGGTGGGGCCCCAGTACCATTCTTCGTCAACGGACATCAGCCAGGCATCGTCCCTTTTGGCAAATTCCTTTAGGGTATGTTCCCGCACCGTCTCAAGCTTTTCCAGGTAGAAGTCCAGGGGATTTCCTTTTATAGTTCTGCGTGCTCCTTCCCCAAGCCGGGAAGCCACGGCCCATTTTTCTCTGTCTGCGAGGTCCCAGTCGCCCCATTTGCGGCCCTCGAAAGTGTGGATCTGGTAAAAGCGCTCGGTAGCTGCTAAATGCAATAGCATAGCGCCTATAGAATTCGCCTTATCATCCACCAGGTAATCCAGGTCAGCAACGCTCATCCCTTTAACCGGGCCGAGGATCACCATCCGCATCCAGTTCATCATGGACACCAGGGTGCCAATCTGAGGGCTAAAGCCTGCCTTGGGGCCAATGATGTTGATATCGTCCTGTGCGGTGGTATGGGCATATCCATTCAGGGGAACAGTGAGCAGGGCACCTGAGCCCAACGCTAGCATCGAGGACTTTTTGATAAAATTGCGGCGGTCTACGGATTGGTGTTCTTTTTTCATTGGATGTGTTTTAATTATAGGTTGTTTATTAAGGACTGTTCGATACTAGGGATTGTTATAGCAAGTTTTTATTTTGATTTTTAATACGCTTAAGAAATCCATTCTTTTATTTCTTTATC